>CAYULR010000368.1:0-2342 GCA_964445685.1 uncultured Algimonas sp. | reverse complement strand
ACCCTACAGTTCAAACGAAAGACACACCTGTGAAACACTCCCTTCTCTGCGGGGCCGCCTTGCTGGCCGCCGCGACTTTTCCCCTGTCCGCCTCAGCCCATGAAGATGGCAGCGACGGGCCTCACGCCTCCGACCATGCGCCCATCGGGGTGATGGGCGACCACCGCCACAAAAAGGGCGAATGGATGGTCTCCTACCGCTTCATGACCATGGACATGGACGGCAACCGCGACGGCACGGCCTCCCTCTCCCCGCAAGAGATCGCGACCACCGTGCCGAACCGGTTCTTCGGCAACCCGATGCAACCGCCGACCTTGCGGGTCGTGCCGCTCCAGATGACGATGGACATGCACATGGCCGGGGCGATGTACGGGCTGAGCGACCGCGTGAACCTGATGGGCATGACCAGCTACCGCAGCCTCGATATGGACCATGTCACGTTCGCGGGCGGCCGCGGCCCAGCGGTCCGGGGCAACTTCACGACCCAGTCGGACGGCTTCGGCGACAGCATGGCCGGGGCGATCATCGGCCTGGATAACGGGTCGCGGCGGGAGCGGCAGGTCAACCTGAACCTCGGCGTATCCATTCCAACCGGGTCGAACACCCAGACGGACCGGATCCTGACGCCGTTGGGCACGACGCCGAGCCCGCGCCTGCCCTACCCGATGCAGCTCGGCACGGGCACGTGGGACTTCAAACCCGCGCTGACGGCCTTCGACCGGCAGGGGCGGATCGGCTACGGCGCGCAGGCGTCCGCGCGACTGCCGCTGGGAGACAATGCCGAAGGCTATCAGTTCGGCGACCGCATCGAAGGCACGGCGTGGCTGTCCTTCGAACCCGAGCCGTGGATCTCGCTCTCCACCCGCATCAAGGCCGTGAGCCAGGGCAGCATCCAAGGCTTCGACGCAGCCATCGCCGCCCCGGTCCAGACGGCAGACCCGGACAATTCCGGCGGGGAGACGGTCGAGCTCCTGCTAGGCGTGAACCTGGCCGGGCAGTCGGGCGCCCTGCGGGGTCACAGGCTGGCCATCGAGTACGGCCTGCCGCTCCACCGCGACCTGAACGGGCCGCAGCTGGAAACGGACAGCGTGCTGACGATTGGCTGGCAGAAGGCCTTCTAGCGCAACATCGATCAAGAAAATGGTTCCGGGGAGATTTTCTCGGAACCATACCTTTCGACGTTCCGTTGCTCCTGGGTAAGAAACAGGAGACTTCACTATCAACGATTTAACCACCGCCAATCTGACCGCTTCGTTCGAGGCCCCCATTGCCCGCCTGTCCGTGACCGGACCCGTCAACGAAACCGATTCCGCCGCCGTCCTGGAATGGTTCAACCAGCTGGGCGAGAGCCAGGACGAATTCCAGCTCTACCTCGAAATGCCGAAGATGAACTTCCCGGACCTCGGCTCCGTGCGGAAGAGCTTCCTGTCGCTGGCCAACATCATGCGCGGCCTGGAAGATTGCGGCCGTTGCGCCGTCGTCACCGACAGCCCGTTCCTGCGCTCCAGCGCCAAGATCGAAGGCACCGCGCTTCCGCAGATGGAAGTCGACGCGTTCGGCATCGTGGAGCTGGCCGAAGCGGAAGAGTGGCTCGAAGCCGCGTAAGCACCGAAGAGAGAATGAGAAAAGCCCGGCCATAGAGCCGGGCTTTTTTGTGCCTAAAGAGGAATTGTCCCCGGCATTTATTGCCGGGGCCTCCGTCGGTGTTGGTCCTACGGCTGACTGGCCCAATCGTCGTTCGAGCCAAGCAAGAGGCCCCGGCACTAAATGCCGGGGACAGCAGACTGGTCAGACCCGCCCGTCAAAATCCGCCGCGCTGTGACGCTCCGCGATACCCTTGTCGTCCCACGTCCGGTTCACCAGCTGCCCGCGCTTGAACGCCGGGCGTTCGGCCAGCTGCTTGGCCCAGCGCATGACGTGCTCATACTCCTCGACCTGCAGGAACTCCTTGCTGTCATACAGGAGACCGCGCGCGAGGCCGCCATACCAGGGGTAGATGGCGAAGTCGGCGACCGTGAGGTCCGCGCCCGCGATGAACTCGTTCTCCGCCAGGCGTTTGTCCAGCACGTCCATCTGGCGCTTCGTTTCCATGGCGAAGCGGTTGATGGCGTATTTGATCTTCATCGGCGCGTAGGCGTAGAAGTGGCCGAAGCCACCGCCCAGATAGGGGGCGCTGCCGACCTGCCAGAAGAGCCAGGACAGGCATTCCGCCCGCGCCGCGCCGTCCTGGGGCAGGAACATGTCAAACTTTTCAGCCAGGTACATAAGGATCGCGCCGGACTCGAACACGCGCACGGGCGTGTCGCCGGAATGATCCATCAGGGCCGGGATCTTGCTGTTGG
>CAYULR010000367.1:0-2353 GCA_964445685.1 uncultured Algimonas sp. | reverse complement strand
ATCTTGGAGCGCATCTTGACCTGGCTCTTGGCGACGGTGGTGCGCATGGTCAGCGCCTTGTGCTTGGCCTTGGCCTCGTCGAGCTTGGTCTGCAGCTTGGACAGGTCCATGTCGGCTTTCTCGATAGCCTCGTCGAGGACTTCGATTTCCTTGCCGACCACGTCGGCCATGTCCTCGGCTTGGCGCTTGGCACTCAGCGCTCCCCGGGCCAGGTCCTCGCGGTCCTTGGTGATGGCCAGCTCGGCCTTGGCCGCCCAGTCGTCGGCGCGCTTGCGGTAGTCATCTTCGCGGCGCGTCAATTCCTTGCGCTCGGCGATGTGACGGGCAGCGTCGGTGCGGACTTCGACCAGCGTGTCTTCCATCTCCTGGATGATCAGGCGGGCGATCTTTTCGGGATCTTCCGCCGCCTCGATCATGGCGTTGAGGTTGGAATTGATGATGTCGCCCATGCGGGAAAAAATACCCATGTTTCTCGTCTCCTTTTGAGAATGGCCCCCTTGCGGGGATGAGGTGTGCCCTTCGCCCTAGGCGAAGATGGCGGCGATCAGGAAGCCGGCGGCGAAGAAGCCCCAGCATTCGCGGTCGCGTGTGGTGAGGTAGCGGACGAAGCGGGCTCCCTTGAGGCGCCAGTCCTCGTCCGTGTGCGTGTTGCGGTCCATTAGAGGATTTCCTCATATGTGTTGGCCGCGCCGTGCATCGGCATGTAGCCGTAATTGCCGGTGGTGCGCACGCTCATCGCGGCGAAGCCACGGCGGCGGCGGGCCCGGCGAACGGAGCGCGACGGCGCTGCGTTTCCGTTGATGGCGTTCATGTCTGTGTCGATGGTGCGGTAGGTCATCATCGTCTCCTTTCGTCTCTCTCTGTTCATGGCCCGGTGGTCCGGGCTGTCTTGTTGTGGAAGCTCTTTGGCGGCCTCCGTTTCGATGAATTGAAGATGCGTCTTCCCCGCCCCTTTGTCACGTAAAACTAAGTCACTGAAAAAGTTGATGTTTTCATTTTTCTGCATCGAAAAACGGAAAACGTGTGGTCAATACCGCAACACATTTGGCTAGATTTACCAACACTATTGGCCTATTCGTCCAATATGCCCATGCGATCGCAACCTGTCGGGTCCAGCCCGTCCTTTATGGCCCTGATGGACCGCGTGTCGGACTATGCGTCGACCGACCGGCCCGTCCTGGTGGTGGGTGAGCGCGGCACGGGCAAGGAGTTGATCGCCTCGCGCGTCCACTTCCTGTCGCCTCGCTGGGAAGCGGACTATGTGCGGGTGAACTGCGCGGCGTTCGAGGCGGAGGCGCTGGACCGGGAGCTGTTCGGCCAGACCTTCATAGATGGCCGGTCGGACACGAATGGCCGCTTCTTCGAGGCGGATGGCGGCACGCTGTTCCTCGACGGGATCGAGCACATGCCGCCGCGCCTGCAGGAGAAGATGGTCCAGACGCTGGAGCGCGGCAGCGTGCAGGCGACGGGCGAGCTGTACGCCGAGGAGGTCAATGTGCGGGTCGTCGCCGCCACCTCCGCCGACCTGCCCGGCGCGGCCGCGCGCGGGGCGTTCCGCGCCGACCTGCTGGACCGCATCGCCTTCCACGTCGTCACCCTCCCGCCGCTGCGCGCCCGGCCGGAGGACATTCCCGCCCTGGTCGAGCATTTCGGGCGCGGCGTCGTGCGGCAGCTGGGCGCGGACGCCTTTCCGGGCCTGAGCGCCGAGGCGCAGGAGCAGCTGCGCGCCCTGCCCTTCCCCGGCAATGTGCGGGAGCTGAAGGGGCTGGTGGAGCGCAGCACGGTCCGCGCCTTCCTGCTGGACGAGGCCCTGAGTGAGCCGATCCGCGATCTGGTGACCGATCCGTTCGACAGCCCTTACCGGCTGACCGACCCGCTGCCCGCCGAAAAGACGGCGGCTCCTGCGGCTTTCGTCGGACCCGGAGCGAGACCCGCGCCCGTGCAGGTCGAGATCGAAAACCCCGTCCAGATCCAGGGCCCTGACGAGGACACTCTATATAAGGGCGATGCGGAGCAGGGTTTCACCGAACGCGTCATGACGTTCGAGCGGCGCTTGATCGACGAGGCTATGCGCGCCACGAACGATCACCAGGGCCAGGCGGCGGACCGGCTGGGCCTGAGCTACCACCAGTTGCGCGGACTGCTGCGCAAACACGGGCTGAAGAAATAGAGAGCCGGACAGGCCGAAACCCGGCCTTCCCCGAGGGTTCAAGAAAAGACCGGGCCCCCTTTCGGGGAAACGGGAGGCCGGACCGTCGCGAAAGACATCATCCCCATGATGCCGCAGCGACGGCCCGAACCATCCCGAACGGCGCGTGATCGGCGGTCCCACAATGCCGCCGCGCGCCTGGAC
>CAYULR010000366.1:0-2382 GCA_964445685.1 uncultured Algimonas sp. | reverse complement strand
CCATCTGCGTGCCGACCAGAATATCGATCTCGCCGCGTTCCATCCGGCCCAGCCGCGCCTTGATTTCGTCCGGCGTCGCGGTCGTATCGGACGACAGGATTTCCACCCGCGCCTGGGGGAAGTGCGCCTGCGCTTCGTCGGCGATGCGCTCCACGCCCGGCCCGATGGAGGTCAGCCCGTCCTTGGCGTGGCATTTGGGACATTCGCGCGGCATTCGCATTGAAAAGCCTGTCAGGTGGCAGACGGCGCGGCCCGTGGCGCGGTGCTCGACCAGCCAGCTGTCCGTGTCGGGCGAACGAAGCCGCTCCCCGCATGCCTTGCACAGGATCAGCGGCGCATAGCCCCGGCGGTTCATGTAGAGCAGCGACTGCTCGCCCCGGCCGATGCGCTCCGCGACCGCCTTGACCATGGGTTCGGACAGGAAACTCCCCACTTCCGGCTTGTGCAGCTTCATGTCGACCAGGCCGATCTCCGGCAGGGTGATCGCACCGGGCCGTTCGGGCAGGACGACATGGGCGTAACGGCCCGTGCGGGCGTTCTGCAGGCTCTCCAGAGAGGGCGTGGCGGAGGCCAGGATGACGGGCCGGTCTTCCAGCCGACCGCGCAGCACCGCCATGTCGCGCGCATTGTAGACGACGCCTTCCTCCTGCTTGAACGAGGTGTCGTGTTCCTCGTCCACCACGATCAGGCCGAGATTGGCGAAGGGCAGGAAGAGCGCAGAGCGCGCGCCCACGACCAGCTTTGCCCGACCGTGCGCGACTTCGCGCCAGGCGCGGCGACGTTCCATGTCGGTGATGGACGAATGCCACGCCACGGGCTCCGCGCCGAAACGCTGCTTGAAGCGCGACAGCCCGGCCTGCGTCAGCGCAATCTCTGGGACGAGGATGAGGACTTGCCGCCCCTGCCGCAACGCTTCGGCCACGGCCTCGAAATAGACTTCCGTCTTCCCCGAGCCCGTGACGCCGTCGAGCAGCGAGGCGGAATAGGCATCCTTGCGAACCTGCGCGACGAGTTCGCCTGCGGCCTTCTGCTGTGCGGGCGAAAGCTCGCGGCCTTGCCGTTCCGGGTCCGGCTCCTCGAACGGCGGATCGACGGGCCGTTCATCCGCGCGCATCAGCCTGACCTTGACCATGCCCTTGACCACGCCCGCCGAAATGCCTGCGCGCTTGGCGATATCCGACGCGCGTGCTGGGAACGGCCCGCCTTCGTCCAGCGCGGCGCGTCGGGCGGGCGTCAGGTTGAGCGGACGCTGCCCGGTCGGCTCATAGAGGGTCGCGATGGCCGACGGGTCCAGCGCCTTCCAGGAGCGCAACACCATGCGCAGCACCTGCCCCGGCGAGGCGACATTATAGCGGGCCACCCATTCCACGAAGTCGAGCGTCGCGCCGGGCAGCGGGCGGGTCGATTTGACCTCGGCCACTTCCTTCAACTCCCGGCCTTCTTCGGCCGGGGCCAGGCCCATCACCACGCCCAGCTTCATCTGCTTACCGATGGGCGCAAAGACGAACTCGCCCCGCTCCACGCGCAAGCCATCCGGCACGGCGTAGTCGAACGCGCCGGGCACGTTCACGGGAAACAGGACTTGAGCGGTTTGGCGGCTCATCGGGTCGTGTTAACGAAGCGCAGCGATTCCCGCCGCCCCTTTCGTCACACAGGACGCATCTTGTCATGAAATTCTTCGTCGATTCCGCCGATCTGGACGCCATCTCCGAACTTGCCGAGGTCGGCCTGGTCGACGGCGTCACCACCAACCCGTCCATCATCGCCAAATCCGGCCGCGACTTCAAAGAAGTCATCGCCGAAATCTGCAAACTGACCGATGGTCACGTCTCCGCCGAAGTCGTTGCCACGACCGCCGACGACATGGTCCGCGAAGGCAAGACGCTGCGGACGATCGCGGACAATGTCTGCGTGAAACTGCCGCTGACGCTCGAAGGCCTCACCGCCTGCTCCCGCCTGTCCAAGGAAGGCGTGCCGACCAACGTCACGCTCTGCTTCTCGCCCAACCAGGCGCTGCTGGCGGCCAAGTGCGGCGCCACCTACATCTCGCCCTTCATCGGCCGTCTGGACGACATCACGCTGGACGGGATGGAGCTGATCCAGGACATCCGCGAGATCTACGACAATTACGGCTTCGAGACGGAAGTGCTCGCTGCGAGCATCCGGAACGTGAACCACGTGAAGGAATGTGCGCTGGTGGGTGCGGACGTGATCACGGCCCCGCCGGGGGTGATCAAGAGCCTGGCGAACCATCCGTTGACGGATAAGGGGCTGGAGGCGTTTTTGAAGGATTGGGAAAAAACAGGACAGTCCATCTAGCTGTAACCTCTCCCACACGCGATGGGGCGGCGCGTGCAGCGAAGCGAGCACGGGGTTCTACAG
>CAYULR010000365.1:0-2389 GCA_964445685.1 uncultured Algimonas sp. | reverse complement strand
CGGTAGACCGCGGGTTCTTGCTAGTCGTCTTCTGCTCGATGGAAATGGCCGGGGAGAGGCCTTCGATGGAGTCGACATCCGGCTTGCCCTGCAACTCTAGGAACTGGCGCGCATAGGCCGACAGGCTCTCCACATACCGGCGCTGGCCTTCCGCATAGATGGTATCGAAGGCGAGGGACGACTTGCCGGAGCCGGACAGGCCGGTGATCACCACCAGCTTGTCGCGCGGCATGTCGACGTTCACGTCCTTCAGATTGTGCTCGCGCGCGCCGCGCACCTGGATGTTCTTCAGCATGGCCATGGATGTGTAACCCGCAGTTCCCGTTTGTGCTCCCACAGTGGACAAATCGTGCGGAACATATATAGAACATCCGCGCTACTCGAAGTCCCGAGTCGCGGCAAGTCCAGCGCTGCAGCAGGTCCGTCCACCCTTCTTACGTCCCAGATGGGGCAGGGGCGCGGATTTGCAATGCGGTCCACAGCTTATGGCGCTGTCCACAGTGACCGCGCCGCCGCGACAGGCCAAGAGACGCGCATCAACCCGCCCGCGGCGCCCCGGTTACGATGAATGGACGCCGCGCACTTACAGGAGAACGAACGTGGCAGGTTCAGTGAACAAGGTCATCCTCGTCGGCAATCTCGGCGCCGACCCGGAAGTCCGCACCTTCGGCAATGGCGGCAAGGTCGCCAAGCTCCGCATGGCCACGAGCGAATCGTGGAAAGACCGCCAGAGCGGCGAACGCCGCGAGAAGACGGAATGGCACACGGTCGAAGTCTTCGGCGAAGGCCTCGTCGGCGTCGTCGAACGCTACATCAACAAGGGCTCCAAGCTCTATATCGAAGGCCAGCTGACCACGGAGAAGTGGCAGGACCGCGACGGCAATGACCGCTACACGACCAAGGTCAAAGTGGCTGGCCCGAACAGCAACCTGACCATGCTGGACAGCCGCAACTCCGGCGGTGGCGGCGGAGGAAACTTCGGCGGCGGCGGTGGCGGAGGCTACAACCAGGACCGCATGGGCGGCGGGGGCGGTGGCTACAACCAAGGCGGCGGTTCGCGGTCCGCGTCCAACATGGACGGACCCAAGCAGGACTTCGACCTGGACGACGAAATTCCGTTCTAGAGGACAAAGTCATCCTCTAGCCCGAAAGCGTCGCTCTGGCCGCAGGGCGGCCCGCGCAGTCGCAGCCGAGCACGGGGGGGCTGTGGTTACGTCCGCGACTCCAGCGGACTGAGCGGTAGCGAACCCCAAGGCCGATGCCCACGCATTGGCCTTTTTCATGCGCTTTCCCGGACTTACCCCCACCCCGACTCGCTCCCGGCCCCATCTCCGGCTAAGTCTTACGCATGCATCAGTATCTCGACCTCCTGCGCCACGTGATGGAGCACGGCACGGACCGGATGGACCGGACGGGCACGGGCACGCGCGGCGTGTTCGGCCACCAGATGCGTTTCGATCTGTCGGACGGCTTTCCGATGGTCACCACCAAGAAGCTGCACCGCAAATCCATCGTCCACGAACTCCTCTGGTTCATCGCGGGCGACACGAATGTCCGCTACTTGCAGGAAAACGGCGTCCGCATCTGGGATGAGTGGGCGGACGAGAATGGCGATCTCGGCCCGGTCTACGGCAAGCAGTGGCGGCGCTGGGAAGGGCCGGACGGCAAGTTGATCGACCAGCTGACCCAGGTGATCGCGGCGATCCGGTCCAATCCCTATTCACGCCGCCATATAGTCTCCGCCTGGAATCCGTCAGATGTGGAACATATGGCCCTGCCGCCCTGCCACACCATGTTCCAGTTCTTCGTCGCCCCGGGCAAGGATGGCGGCTCGGACCGGCTCTCCTGCCAGCTCTACCAGCGCAGCGCAGACATCTTCCTCGGCGTCCCGTTCAACATCGCCAGCTACGCGCTGCTGACCCATATGGTCGCGCAGGTCTGCGAGCTAGACGTCGGCGACTTCGTCCACACTTTCGGCGATGCGCACATCTATCACAATCATTTCGACCAGGTCCGCGAACAGCTCACCCGCGAGCCGATGGCGCTGCCGAAGATGAAATTGAACCCGGATGTGAAAGAGATCGGCGACTTTACTTACGCCGATGTAAAGCTGATCGGCTATAAGGCGCACCCGCATATAGCGGGGAAGGTGGCGGTCTAGAGCAGCGCCGTCACGAGCGTCGGGAGGCCCACGACGAGCAGCACGACGAACGCCGCCGCTGCGCTCGGCACGGATAGATCACCGCTCGCGATCGGGTTGCCCTTCACGGCATTTCCGCCGCGTTCTCGGTCGCGGTGCAATTTCGACAGCATCCGCTGAACGTTCCGCGCGAGAAACAGCAACGTCACACCGATCGCGAACTGCAGAGTCGCCCCGGGCGTAAGGCCC
>CAYULR010000364.1:0-2390 GCA_964445685.1 uncultured Algimonas sp. | reverse complement strand
GCTACACGGAGAAGCTGGGCCCCTACCAGTATGCGCAGCTGCGCATCATGGAGTTCCCCAATAGCGGCTTCGCCCAGGCCTTTGCCGGGACGGTTCCGTTCGCCGAGGACATGGGCTTCGTCCAGGATCCCGGCTCGGTCGACGATCCCAAGACCGTGGACTGGACGAGCTACGTCACCCTGCACGAGATCGGCCACCAATGGTTCGGCCACCAGTTGGTCGGGGCCAACACCAAAGGCTCCAACCTGCTCTCCGAAGGCCTGACGGACTATATGACCATGATGGCCTATGAGGAGATGTACGGCTTCGCCGGAGCGCGCCGCATGCTCGAGGTCCGCAACGTGCAGTCCTATCTGACGGGCCGGGGCCGCGACAGCGAAGCGGAACCGATCCTCGCGGAGACGGACGGCCAGGGCTATCTGGACTATGACAAGGCCAGCTGGACGATGTGGGGCATGCGCGGCATCATGGGCGACGAGCCCGTCATGCGCGCCGTGCGCCGCTTCCTGGAGGCGTACCCCGCCACCGCCGGGGCGCCCTACCCGACCACGCTAGAACTGCTCGACTTCGTCCGCGAGGAGATCGACCCCAAGTACCTTCCACTGCTGGAAGATTATTGGAACCGCATCACCTTCTGGGAGCTCGACTTCCAGGACGAGGTCGACATCGAGGTCGTGCCCGATGGCGACGGCTTCGCGGTCACCGTTCCGTTCACGCTCGACAAGAAATATGCGAGCGAGGAAGACGGCAAGGAGACGAGCTTCAGCGAGACCGAAGGCGGGGTCCTAGACGAGTGGGTCGAGATCGGCTTCTACACGGAAGACCCGACCGATGATCTGGGCGCGAACCCCATGGCGACGGAAATGCTGCGCGTTTCCGAGATGGAGACCACGGTCACCATCACCGTGCCGGAGCGCCCGACGCACGTCATCCTCGACCCGGCGCGCCGCCTCATCGAGCGCAATGTCGTCGACAACAAGAAAGAAGTCCCGGCCGCCAGCGAAAGCTAGGCCGGGTGCGCCCGAACCCGCCCGAAGCAGGCGGACTAGAGCGTCACGGATAACCGCGTCCCGCCCGACGGGGCGCGGTCCAGCGCGAGCGTTCCGCCCAGGCCATGCACGTAGAGGTCCATGATGCGGCCGCCCGTGCCCCGGGCCGCCCGCCAATCGAAGGCGTCCGGTAGCCCCCGCCCCGTATCCACGACGCCGAGGCTCAAACCCTCATCGTCGCCCCGTTCTTCCAGCGTCAGGCGGATCAACCCGCCAGCACGCCCCTGGAACCCGTGGCGCACGGCATTGTGCACCGCTTCCGTCACGATGAAGCCGAGCGCCTTGGCCCGGGCCGGGCTCAGGGAGACGGGCGCGACCTCCCGCAGCACGGTGACCCGGTCCGCGCCCAGCGTCTCGATCAGGCCGCGCGTCAGCTGTTCGATATAGTCGCGCGCGCAGACCGTCGGCTCCGAGCCCGTCCCGCCATAGCGGTTCAGCCCGTGCAGGTCGGCGACGACGTCGATGCGGCGCGATGCACCCGTCAGGGCGACCTTGTTGGCCTCCGAGTCGGAAGCGCGCGATTGCAGCCGCAACAGGCTCGCCACGGTGGAGAGGGAGTTCTTGATCCGGTGGTCGGCGGATTTCATGGCCAGCACCGCATCCGCCGACGGGTCGGGGCGGCAGAGGCACAGGATCCGGCTCGGCCTGGGGCTGCCCTCATCGTAGACGGGGGACAGCTCGAACAGCCAAGGCCGGGCCTCGCCCTTATCGGTCGCGATCTCGATCCGGGCGGTCTCATCCTGTCCTGACATCGCCCCGTCCAAGGCCTTGCGGAGCTCTTCGCGTGCTGAGTCAGGATAGAGCGTCAGCCAGTCCGTTCCGCTCAGGATGTCGAAGGGCTGGAGCGTTCGCGGGCAACGCCCGTTGCGCGAAACGAAGGACACGGTCCGGTCCCGCTCGATCAGCATGGCACAGTCGGGATGGGCATCCAGCGCAGCCAGGCCGGGCGTGGACGCAAGGGGACGCGCGGCTTGGCCGCCCTCCGGCGGACGGTCGAGAACCGCTGTTTCAGCAGAAGCGGGCGCGGGAGCGTCCATGAGCGGTCCTTGTGAAGTGCTACGTCAGAATAGCACGCCACCCGACCTTGGAACTTGCTTGAGGTTACGCTCCGTTGGAATTGACGCGGGCGGCTGCCGCGCGGCCGCTGACGAACGCGCCTTCCACCCGGCCGCCGACGCACCAATCGCCTGCGAGAATCACGCCCGCATCCGGATCGGACAGGCAGTCATGGCCGACGCCTTCGTCCGCATAGGCATAGAGCCAGCGGTGCAGCGCGATATGCGGGGCCTGGTCAAGTTTGCGACCGCACAGGCCGGAAGCGACCTCCAGCAGCACGGACTG
>CAYULR010000363.1:0-2410 GCA_964445685.1 uncultured Algimonas sp. | reverse complement strand
TGGGGCCGCTGGTCAACACGATCATGACGCGCTGCATCCAGTGCACGCGCTGTGTCCGTTTCATCACCGAAGTGGCGGGCGTACAGGAAATCGGTCTGGTCAATCGCGGCGAAGATGCAGCGATTACAACGTATTTGGAGCAGTCGCTCACGTCGGAGCTGTCCGGCAACGTCATCGACCTCTGCCCGGTCGGCGCGCTGACGTCCAAGCCCTACGCTTTCAATGCGCGGCCTTGGGAGCTCGATAAGGTGGAGAGCGTGGACGTGATGGACGCCGTAGGCTCCAACATCCGTGTCGACAGCCGCCGCGACGCCGTTCTTCGTATCCTTCCGGTCGTGAATGACGACGTGAATGAAGAGTGGATCAGCGACAAGACACGCTTCGTCTGGGACGGCTTGACGCGCCAGCGTCTCGACCGCCCGTTCATCCGCGAAAACGGCAAGCTGCGCCAAGCAGGTTGGGACGAAGCCCTCGCACTCGCCGCGGAAAAGCTGAAAGGCGACCCGGAGCGCATCGGCGCGATTGCAGGCGATCTCTGCGACGCCGAATCCATGTTCGCGCTCAAGTCTCTGATGGACTCGCTCGGCGTGAAGAACATCGACTGCCGCCAGGACGGCAGCCTCGTCGGCACGGGACCGCGCGAAAGCTATCTCTTCAACAGTACGATCTCCGGCATCGACCAGGCGGACGCGATCCTGCTCGTGGGGACGAACCCACGGCTGGAAGCGCCCATCGTCAATGCTCGGATCCGCAAGCGCTGGATCACGGGCGAGCTCGACGTAGGCGTTCTCGGCGAAGCGGCCGACCTGACCTATGACTACCAGCATGTCGGCACGGCAGCGTCCGATCTCGCGGCGTTCAGCAAGGCCCGCAAAGGCTTCGCGCCGACCTTCCGCAAGGCAAAGAACCCGATGATCATCGTCGGGGCGGGGGCTCTTGTCGGTGAAGCCGGTCAGGCGCTCATGGCGGCGCTCGGCAACCTGATGAAAGGCCCGGGCTTCGTTCGCGACGACTGGACGCCGTTCAACGTGCTGCACAATGCGGCGGCACGCGTCGGCGGTCTCGACATGGGCTTTGTCCCGGGCGAGGGCGGCAAGACGACGGACGATATGCTGGCAGCGTCCGAAGCCGGAGCGATGGACACGGTCTATCTGCTCGGCGCGGACGAACTGGACACGGACCGTCTGAAGAACAGCTTCGTCATCTACCAAGGCCATCACGGCGATGCGGGCGCGCATGTCGCGGACATCATCCTGCCGGGCTGCGCCTACACGGAAAAAGACGGCCTCTACGTCAACACGGAAGGCCGGGTGCAAATGGGCGTTCGCGCCGTGCCGCCCAAAGGCATGGCCAAGGACGATTGGGCGATCATCCGCGCGCTCTCGGTCCCTGCGGGCCGCGTCCTGCCGTTCGACAGCCAGTCGCAGCTGCGCGATACGCTGATCCAAGCCTACCCGACCTTCGGGGCTCTGGGCTACGCGCCGGGCGCCGTTAACGAAGCGGCTTTCGACCCGGCCATCCTGGGAAGCGACGGTGTCCTGTCCAGCGAGCCGCTCGTGTCGCCCGTCACGGATTTCTATATGACCAACCCGATTGCTCGGGCGTCGAAAGTCATGGCGGAGTGTTCCGCCGTCAATGACGACCCGGCCTATTCGGAGGCAGCGGAATGATCGATCTCGCTCTCCCCATTCTCCAGACGGCGGTGCTGACCCCGGCAGAGGACCCGAACTGGGGTCTCTGGTTCGGTCTTAAGCTACTGCAGGTCCTGGCCTTCACCATTGTCCTGGCGCTGCTCGTGGCCGCGCTCGTGCTGGCCGACCGCAAGATTTGGGCCGCCGTGCAGATGCGCCGTGGTCCCAATGTGGTAGGAGCGTTCGGCCTGCTGCAGACCATGGCGGACGCGTTGAAGTTTTTCTTCAAGGAGATCATTGTTCCCGCCGGGTCCGACAAATTCCTCTTCATCCTCGCGCCGGTCATCGCGCTGGTCATGGCGTTTCTCGCCTGGGCCGTGATCCCGGTCGCGCCGGGCTGGGTGATTTCCGATATCAATATCGGCGTTCTCTACGTGCTCGCGATCAGCTCTCTGGGCGTTTATGGGATCATGATCGGCGGTTGGGCGTCCAACTCCAAATACCCCTTCATGGGCGCGTTGCGGTCCGCCGCGCAGATGGTGTCCTACGAAGTCTCGATCGGTTTCATCATCCTGACGGTTATCTTCATCACCGGGTCCATGAACCTGTCCGTGATCGTGGATGCACAGGCTGGCGGGTTCTGGAACTGGAACATGTTCCGCCTGAACCCGGCGACGGAATTCGGCCTGGCCAACTACATCCTGACGCCGATCCTGTTCTACATGGGCGTTCTGTTCTTCATCAGCGCGCTGGCCGAGACGAACCGCCCGCCTTTCGAC
>CAYULR010000362.1:0-2430 GCA_964445685.1 uncultured Algimonas sp. | reverse complement strand
GGGCGGCATCGAGTTCGTCATGAACTGCGACGTCGGCACGGACATCAGCTTCGACAAGCTGCGCGAAAAGCATCAGGCAGTCCTGATTGCGACGGGCGTCTACAAGGCACGGGACCTCAGCGTGCCGGGAGCGGGAGCGGACGGCGTGCGCCCTGCGCTGGATTTCCTGATCGACAGTAATAAGCGCGTTCTGGGCGACGACATTGAAAGCGAGACGGCGGACGGCAAGGATGTGGTCGTCATCGGCGGCGGCGACACGGCGATGGATTGTGTGCGCACGGCGGTGCGTCAGGGCGCTAAGAGCGTGACGTGTCTCTATCGGCGCGACCACGCGAACATGCCGGGCTCTCGCCGGGAGACAGCAAACGCGCAGGAAGAAGGCGTGCGGTTCGAATGGCTCGCTTCGCCGAAAGCCGTGATGGACAAGGGCGGCGCGGCGTCGTCCGTGCGCGCCGAACGCATGCGTCTGGGCGCGAAGGACGCGTCGGGGCGGCAAGTGCCGGAAGCCGTGCCGGGCGCGGACTTCGACGTCTCCGCCGATCTGGTGATCAAGGCGCTGGGCTTCACGCCGGAAGAAATGGGCGACCTGTCCGAAGACCTGACGACGACGCGCTGGGGCACGGTGCGGGTCAACCCGCTGACGTTCGAAACGAACCTGCCGGGTGTGTATGCTGCAGGCGACATCGTGCGCGGCGCGAGCCTCGTCGTTTGGGCGATCCGTGAGGGCCGCGACGCCGCCGCCGCCATGCATCAATATCTCCGCGCGCTGGAGCGTGCACAGTTGAAAGAAGCGGCGGAGTGACCGCAGACGCGCAAACACGCTCCGGCCAGTGCCTCTGCGGCGCGGTGCGCTTTACGGCGCATGGACAAGCGCACGAGATCGACGCCTGCCACTGCTCGATGTGCCGACGCCAGAACGGCGGCGGTCCGTACTTCGCGGCGCAGTTCAGCGGCGGCGTGACGTTCGAGGCAGACGAGACGCTCAGCTGGTACAAGGGCTCCGACGTCGGCGAACGCGCCTTCTGCCGGACCTGCGGGTCGTCCCTCGCTTGGCGCATGCAGGACAAGCCCGACATGATGGGCGTGAGCCTCGGCGCGCTGAACGACACGAGCGGGCTCTCGCTCGAAGCGCATATCTTCACGGATAGCGCCCCCGATTATTACGACCTCCCGACCGACGCCCCGCACAAGACGGGCGAACAGGTCATCTCCGACTTCATGCAACGTCTGCAGGAAAGCACGCCATGACGAACTGGCTCGACGATTATTCCGCCAAGCGCGACGCGCTGATCGAGGCGAACGCCTACGACCCCGAGCACGAGAAGTCCTCCTGCGGGGTGGGCCTGGTCGCCTCCATCGACGGGTCGCCACGCCGCGACGTGGTGGAGAAATCCATCCAGGCGCTGAAGAATGTCTGGCACCGGGGCGCGGTCGACGCGGACGGCAAGACGGGCGACGGCGCGGGCATCCGGCTGGATATCCCGCAGGAATTCTTCCGCGCGCAGGTCGAACGAACGGGCCACAAGCCGAGCACGGCCAAGATCGCCGTGGGCATGGTCTTCCTGCCGAGGCTCGACATGGGCGCGCAGGAAGCGGCCCGGACCATTGTGGAGAGCGAGCTCATCCGCGAAGGCTTCTACATCTATGGCTGGCGGCAGGTCCCGATCGACATCGACGTCATCGGCGACAAGGCAAAGGCGACCCGGCCCGAGATCGAGCAAGTCCTGTTCCGCGACCCGCAGGGCCGCAAGGGCAATGCGCTGGAGCGCGAGCTGTTCGTTATCCGCCGCCGGATCGAAAAGCGCGTCATCGACGAGCAGATCCCGAGCTTCTACGTCTGCTCGCTCTCGGTCCAGACCGTCATCTACAAAGGCATGTTCCTGGCGCAGGACATCGACGCCTTCTATCCCGACCTGCGCGACGAACGGTTCGTCAGCCGCGCCGCGATCTACCATCAGCGCTTCTCGACCAACACCTTCCCGAGCTGGCAGCTCGCCCAGCCCTTCCGGATGCTGGCGCACAACGGCGAGATCAATACGGTCAAAGCCAACGTCAACTTCATGAAGAACCACGAGATCAAGATGGCATCATCCGCGTTCAAGGAGCGCGCAGAAGACGTGAAGCCGATCATCCAGAAGGGCTCATCCGACTCCGCCGCTCTGGACGCCGTCTTCGAACTGCTCGTCCGCGCGGGCCGCTCCGCACCCATGGCCAAGACGCTGCTGATCCCGGAAGCCTATTCCAAGCGCGGCGACCTGATGCCGGAGAGCTGGCGCTCGCTCTACGCCTACTGCAACGCGGTGATGGAACCGTGGGACGGCCCAGCCGCCATTGCCGCCTATGATGGGCGTTGGGCTATGGCGGGGCTGGACCGCAACGGCCTGCGTCCGCTGCGCTACGCGATCAGCTCGGATGGCATCCTGGCGGTCG
>CAYULR010000361.1:2055-2430 GCA_964445685.1 uncultured Algimonas sp. | reverse complement strand
CTCCTGTGACGCGAGTGAGTCCCGGACAAAAGAAAACCCCGGCCTCGTGGCCAGGGTTTTCCCCGTTCTCCGACCCGGTCAGAGGCAATTGGGGGTAGCTCTTCCGGATCGAAACGGTGGGGGCTGGATGCAGCCCCGGTCTAGTGGGTCTCGTAGCAGAGCGAGCGCCCGTGATAGTGACCGCGACGGCTGCGGCGATAGTCGTCGCGGCGGTAATCGTCCCGCCTGTAGTCGTTGCGGCGGAAGTTGCGGTTCGCGCTGCGGCTCCGGTCCCAGCGGCGCTTGGCGCGGCGGCGCTCATCCTTCAGATAGTCCAGCTCGTAGGCGATCTCGTTCAGGCGGCGGTCGATCCAGCGGCCGCGTTCGAATCGGCTG
>CAYULR010000361.1:0-2045 GCA_964445685.1 uncultured Algimonas sp. | reverse complement strand
GCGTTCCGCCCGCAGCCGGTTCACACGGCGGTCGATCTGGCGCAGGTCGCGGTCGTGCTGCTGCGCCGTGTAGCCGTAGCCGTCATAGCCCCGGCGGTCGTAACCGCGACGGTCATAGCCGCGCCGGTCGTAGCCTCTGCGGTCATAGCCCCGGCGGTTGTAGGACGTCTTGTCCCCGACCGTGCGGAAGCGCGTGTCGGTCTTTTCGCAATCGCTGACCCCGTCGCCCACGGCCGCGCCGAGGATGCCGCCAACGATGGCGCCCGCGACGGCGCCTTCGGTGTTGCTGCCGCGGCCCGCAATCTCTTCGCCGATCACCGCGCCCAGCGTGCCGCCGACCAAGCCGCCCGCGACCGTCGCGCCCGTATCCTCGCAACCCGGATGGTTGGGTTTGGCCGAAGCCGTGGCCGGAAGGGCGAGGGCGGCGGTGGCAACGGATGCGACCGCCAAGGTTTTGAACAGACTTTTCATGAGGCGTCTCCTTGGTGGGTCGGGGCCGGACGATTCCGGGCCGATGACCCCCTCTAGGAAAGACGCGTTGAAGCCACGCTGAGCCGCGCGTTCATTCAGGGTTCAAGAAAGGTTAACAGATGGACAGGCGCAAGCCTCTCTCCGTTACGCCGCCTCTGCTACGCCGCCTTGGCCACGCCGTGTTCGCGGAAGAACGCGCCCGCCTCGTCCAGCGCCTCGTGCGCCTCGGGCAGCACGTCGTCGAAGATCTGGAAGACGTGGGGCATGTTGGACCAGCTCTGCAGCGTGGCGGGCGATCCGGCCGCGCGGGCCTTGTTCACCCAGCGCACCGCATCGCCGTAGAGCATCTCCGTCGAGCTGGCCTGCACCAGCGTGGGCGGCAGGTCCGACAGGTCGGCGAAGACCGGGCTGATGTCCGGGTCGGACGGGTTGAGCTTCAGGTCCTTGCGCATCGCCATGAGCAGGATCGGGCGCGGCACCTTGACCAGCGGGCGCAGCAGCGGCTGCAGCATCAGGTCGGATTCCAGGTTCTGCTTGAAGGTCGGGGACGACGCCGTGCTGTCGACCAGCGGCGACAGCGCATAGGCGGCGTCCGGCTGGCGCAAGCCCGTGTCGCGCGCATGGTTGATCATCATCAGGGTCAGGTTCCCGCCTGCACTGTCGCCCGCCACGCCGAGCGCCCGCACCGGGGCGGGACCGTCGGGGCCGTTTTCCAGGATCCAGCGATAGGCCGCGCGGCTGTCCTCGATCGTGTTGCGGCGCGTGTTCTCCGGCATCAGGCGGTAATTGGGCGTGAAGACCGCGCAGCCCGTGCGCTTGGCCAGGTTCCAGGTGATCGGACGGTGCGACACGTCGGAGCCGACCGTGAATGCTCCGCCGTGCAGGTAGAGGATCCGCGCATCCGGGTCGTAGCCCGGCAGCAGCGTCCAGCGCCCCGGCACGCGCAGCCCGTCCAACTCCACCACGTCGTCGCGGTATTCCGCAACCAGGTCCGTGCGCGCCAATCCGGCTTCCTCGAAGCGTTCGCGCTTGTCCTCCCACCCGGTCTTGGCCCCGGCGGCCTGGGCAGGCTTGATGAAGTTCTCGACCAGATATTCGTTCACCTTGCGGACGCCTTCGCTCTGCGGGTCGGCTTCGCGGTGAACGGGCGGGGCCTGGTCGAAAGCGCGAAGGTCCGTCCCGGACAAACGCTGGCTAACGAAGAAAGCCACGAGAGCCAGCAGTCCGATGATGGCGAGGAGGATGAGGAGGAGATTTGTCATAGGCTCTAGAGATTGCCGATGCGCAGAAGAGAGTCGATTCTTTTCGTGCCGTAGAGCTCGCGGTGATGGGCGAGGCAGGCCGGGTGCAGCGGATCGCGGTTCAGCCAACTCCAGCGCCTGAAATGCACGTCCCCGTCGGACAGCAATGCATCGACGCGCTCTAAGGCTTCGAACCAGCCCGTGCCGGAATAGGTGCCGCTATTTGGGAGGCGGTGTTTCTTCCCACCAGAAAACCTGACTTCGTAGATCAGGCTGCCGCCATCCTTGCCCTTGTTGCAGCCCAGATCGACGCCGGACACATCGTCCCAATCC
>CAYULR010000360.1:2220-2505 GCA_964445685.1 uncultured Algimonas sp. | reverse complement strand
TCGACGAGATGTATGAGAGCGTGAAGATCATCAAGCAAGCGCTTGAAATGATGCCCGAAGGTCCGGTCATGACGACCGACAATAAGTGGGTGCCGCCGCGCCGTGCGGAGATGAAGCAGTCGATGGAAGCGCTCATCCACCACTTCAAGCACTACACGGAAGGCATCAAAGTGCCCGAGGGTGAAATCTACGCCGCCGTGGAGTGCCCCAAGGGCGAATTCGGCGTCTACATGGTGTCCGACGGCACGAACCAACCCTACCGCTGCAAGATCCGCGCGCCGGGTT
>CAYULR010000360.1:307-2210 GCA_964445685.1 uncultured Algimonas sp. | reverse complement strand
ACAAGGGTCACATGCTCGCCGACGTCTCGGCCATTCTCGGCTCGCTCGACATCGTGTTCGGGGAGGTCGACCGATGAGCGCCCGCCGTCTCGCCCCCGTCCAGCCGACCGATGTCAGCCTGTCCTCTGAGGCTCAGGCGGGTATTCAGTCGTGGACGAAGAAATATCCGGAAGGGCGGCAGCGTTCCGCGCTTATTCCGGCGCTCTGGATTGCGCAAAAGGATGCGGGGGGCTGGCTGCCTGAAGCGATCTTGCGCGAAGTCGGCGACATGCTCGGCATGGCCTATATCCGTGTCTACGAGGTCGCGACTTTCTATACGATGTATAATCTTGCGCCCGTCGGAAAGTTCCACATCCAGCTTTGCGGCACGACGCCGTGCTGGCTGCGTGGCTCGGATGCGCTGAAAGAGGTTCTGGCCGAGCGCGTCGGTCCGCAGAACACGATCAGCGCCGATGGCAATTTCAGCTGGCTGGAAGTCGAGTGCCTGGGCGCGTGCGCCAACGCGCCGATGATGCAGGTGTCCGCCGATGTGGACGATGATCCCTATTACGAAGACCTAACGCCGGACTCGCTGAACGCAATTCTCGACTCGCTGGCGGCAGGTCAGGAGCCGGAACGCGGTCCGCAGAACGGCCGCACGAACTCCGCGCCCGAAGGCGGCCCGAAGACGCTGAACTCCGCCGACCTCTACAAGGCGGGCCGCAAGCTCACCAAGTTGCCGAACCAAGCCACCAAAGTCGCGCTCGTACGCCATGCCGGTGACTCCAAAGGCAAGCCCAAGGCGCCGCGTGTCGATCACGAGCGCAGCCCCGCGGGTGAACTGCTCGAAAAAGCCAAGGACATGGCCAAGGCCGTCGTTCCGAACAATGCCGGCAAGCCAATCACGAAGCGCAAGCCCGTCAAGAAAGACGGCCAGCCCGTGCCTGACAGCAAAGGCTCCGCCGTGGCCGCGCGCCGCCGGACATCATCCGCCGTGCCGCAGGTTCTCTACACGGACGGTCCGACCGATGGGCAGCCGGACGATCTGAAGAAGATCAAAGGCATCGGCCCGGTCTTCGAGCGTGAGCTGAACGAAAAGGGCGTCTACTACTACCGCCAGATCGGGGCTTGGAAGGCCGCCGACATCAAGGCGGTCGAATCCGAGGCCCTGTCCCGCTTCCCCGGTCGCATCAAACGCGACGAGTGGGTCAAGCAAGCCAAACTATTGGCGAAGTCGTCAGGCGGAGAGGGTTAGGTGGAGAGCAAACTGAAACTTGTTGCTGCTGTTCTTTTCACCATGGCGGCGCTCGCTTGGGGCTTCAACCTTTACCAGTCTCTTCAGAATGGTGCTGGGGCATGGCCGACCATACTCGTCGTGCTGACTTTTGCGGTCGCTTCCATCGTATACTGGGTGGCGTATTTTCGTAGTCGCACCCTGAATGGTGCTAAGGAGTAAACTGAAAATGACGCAGCTCCTCAAGGACGAAGACCGCATTTTCAAGAACCTCTACGGTCTCCAGGACTGGGGTCTGGACGGGGCGCGCCAACGCGGGGCCTGGGAAGGCACGGCGGCCATGCTGGCGCAGGGCAAGGACTGGATTATCGACCAGGTGAAGGCCTCCGGCCTCCGCGGTCGTGGCGGCGCGGGTTTCCCGACGGGCCTGAAATGGTCCTTCATGCCGAAGGAAGTGGGCGAACGCCCGCACTACCTTGTCGTCAACGCCGACGAATCCGAGCCCGGCACGTGCAAGGACCGCGAAATGATGCGCCACGATCCGCACCTGCTGATCGAAGGCTGCCTCGTCGCGGGTTTCGCCATGCAGGCACACGCGGCCTACATCTACCTTCGTGGGGAATACACGTTCGAGCGCAAGCGGCTGCAAGCGGCCGTGGATCAGGCCTATGAAGCCGGTCTGATCGGCAA
>CAYULR010000360.1:0-275 GCA_964445685.1 uncultured Algimonas sp. | reverse complement strand
GCGCTGATCGAGAGCCTGGAAGGCAAGAAGGGCCAACCGCGCCTGAAGCCGCCATTCCCGGCCAATGCGGGCCTCTATGGCTGCCCGACGACCGTGAACAATGTCGAGTCGATCGCCGTCGTGCCGACCATCCTGCGCAAAGGCGCGGAGTGGTTCAGCAGCTTCGGCCGCGACAACAATAAAGGCACGAAGGTCTTCTCCATCTCCGGGCACGTCAACACGCCGTGCAATGTGGAAGAAGCGCTCTCCATCCCGCTCAAGGAACTGATCGAAGT
>CAYULR010000359.1:653-2524 GCA_964445685.1 uncultured Algimonas sp. | reverse complement strand
GCCAGACAAACCGTCCTTTCTCCAGCCGCTTTGAGAACAGACAGGCCCCTTGGGCATCCCACCAGATAATCTTCAAGAGATCCCCGCGCCGGCCCCGGAATACGAAAAGATGGCCGGAATACGGATCTTCCGCCAAGCCCTTCTCTGCCTGCGCAGCCAGCGTGTTGAACCCCCGGCGCATGTCGGTCACCCCGGCCGCCAGCCAAACCCGGGTGTTTGAGGGCACCGGGATCAAGACAGGATCCCTTTCAGGAGCCGGGCAAGAACTTCAGGATCAAATCCGCCCTCAGCGCTGATCCGGTGACCGCCTGCAAGCTCAATCTCGATCCGCCCCGAGGAGGCGGCAACCGGTTCAGAAAGCTCTGGCGCTTGCTCCGCTTCGAAACCGGGCGGGCCGACCTCCACCGGCAGAAACACCGCTTCCGCCGAACCCTCGATCAGCCCAGACGCAAAGCGCGGGTCCTTCAGCCACTTGAAGACCAGGTTGGCATTTACTGCATAGCGCCGCGCAACCTGGGCGACCGAAACGCCGGGAAAAGCCGTCTGGCGGCAAATCTCCAGCTTCTCTTCATCCGACCAAAACCGCTTTTTCCGCCTGCTCATAGAGTGCCTCATGGTGTCCACTACCGATGGTGGACACTTAGACCGCCTCTATCGCTCCCGTTAGGTCGGTTTCACCGGACGGACACTACTTGAGCGGGATGCCGTTATTCCAACACCAGTCAAACAGGAGATCCATTTCTGTCGCGTATGCGACCGCGGCTAAAACCTCTTGTGTCTCAACGGCAGCGTTCAGCGTGATGTTGGTGAGATAATTCCCATTAATGCCGCCCATCATCAGTTGCATGTTGACCTCATATCAAAGTTCTTCGTTGTGCCCGGCCCATAGCCGCCAGTTGGCCACCAGAAAATTGCGTGTCCGGACCCTCCGTATCGGCCCCTCGTAGGGCGGTGCAGCAAAAATGGGACAATTTAGGTCTATTCTATGGGGATCAGAAGAACGCAGATGTCGTCTTTCGGCGTCATGATCGTCGTACGCATCTTCGCACGGGTAACACTGACGCGAAAATTCTGCCGGGCCTGCGTCATCGCACCTGAATTGACATTGCCGCGGACAATACGATCCGGGTTGCCGACAATTTTCCCCTTAACTCGCTTTGGCCAGCCTTCGAAGATGATGACTTCGTCGAATTGCTTCCCCTTAGCCTTGTGCATGTTCATAACGATGACCCCAGACTCGGGCTTGTGCGACATGGCGAAATGCTCATGGACGAAAGCTTGTCGCGTCACGGCGAGCCCGTTCTTGTAGCCACTGTTTTCTCGCCAATCCTGTGAAAGGCTCTGACGTAGCTGCGTTCCGCGTTCGAGAAGACGAACATTGCGGACTTCCTGCGCCACTTCGACCAGCCGCTTGCAAGCGCCGGTCTCGAGGACGGTTCGAATGGCCTTCCAGTCGGCATCAGGCTGTCCAGTCAAGGCAATCGCCGTTGCAGCCCAGTAAACCTCAAACGTGGCTTGGAGAACACTTTTACGTGGCGGAGCCTTGCCCTTGGCGAGGCATTCATTCCACTTTTCCAGCGCGGCCCTGTAACGCGCAGCTTCAGCCAGATGGCTCTTCGTCGGCGTGGCGCCGCCGCGTCCGGCGAAAAAGCTACAGAGTACATCGACAAAATCATCGAAACTGCTACCGTCCCTGCGCTGCTGCAGAAGGAAGGCGATCACTTCTGCAGCAAGGATCGGGCCTTCCATATCCACTGCCGCCGTATGCATGATCGGCGGCACGTTGCCGAACGGCGCTCGCAGAATGTCCGACACCAAACGCGTCATACGCTTTGTCGGAACTAAAATCGCGAGCGACCAGTCGCTGTGAC
>CAYULR010000359.1:0-643 GCA_964445685.1 uncultured Algimonas sp. | reverse complement strand
CAATAAGCCGTTGCCTCGCTTGAAGAACCTGCGCGACGAGCGACGCATAGGCTTGGTTGGCGTTTGATGCGAAACATTCAAATTCGACGCCTTGATAGGGTTCTTGGCGAAACTTGCCCGTGAGGAGGTGGTTTCCGAAGATAGCAATATCTGTTCCTTTGCTTCGGTGGTTATCCCCGGCCAAGTCGTGTTCGGATGGATCGAACGCTTCCTTGAAATGGATCAGCCGCTCGGGGTCAGCACCGATGAAATCGAAGATGCGCTGCTCGGGATCAGCCAGTGCGATCAGCGTGCTGCTCTTCCCGACCTCCTCGACTGCGTGCCATTGTGCGGCACTCGTGTCCTGAAACTCGTCGAGGATGATGAACGGATACATGGTCGATACAAGCTCGCGGACCTTTGTTGAACCATGCAACAGTTTAGCCACGCGCTCGGCGAACAAATCGAAACAGACCTTACCTTCCTCGGTCGCGAGGCGCATGCGCTCGGCCGCTTCCAAGGCGGCCTTCTGCGCTTTCTCTTCATCCGAAAGTTTCGACGGTGTCTTGAAGCCACAGCGGAACGCTGACAGCGCGATCGCCTCATCCGGCGGCGTCAAGAAAGTCATCCGCCGCGGAAACCCGCCAAGATAGCCATGCGCCTT
>CAYULR010000358.1:0-2530 GCA_964445685.1 uncultured Algimonas sp. | reverse complement strand
GCAGCGTGACTTCGGCGGCCGCATTGGCGGCAGCGTCGTATCCGTCTGACAGGGACCCGCCCGAGCCGGACGTCTTGGAGAAGTCGGTGGAGCCGCCCACGTCGGCGGCGGGCATGACCGCGTCGCCGGGGCTGTCGTCGCTGACGCTGTGATCGGGCGCGTCCAGTTCGGCCTGGGCCGCGCCGGGGGCGTCCATGTCGAGCGAGGCTTCGGGGCGGTCGGGGGTCTCGACGGCTTCGTCGCGCCGGTTCTCCTCGCCCGTGCCGCGTTCCAGCAGAGGGTTCTTTTCCAGCTGCTCGTCCACGAAGGCGGCGAGTTCGATATTGGAGAGCTGCAGCAGCTTGATCGCCTGCTGCAATTGCGGCGTCATGGCCAGGGTCTGGCTCTGACGCGCAACAATTTTCGGGGCTAACGCCATCTGTCCACCGGTCCCTTTTCATTCCCGTGCCAGTCTTCGGATCGGACCGGCTTGGAACAGGGGAATAGGGAAGAAGGCTTAGGACCGGCTTAGGAGACGCGGTTAGCGGGGCGTTAAGGCGGGAGGGCTCCCTAGCCGTCGACGCCCAGCGCCATCTGGTGCACGGGCGTTTCGGGCCGCGCGCCGTAATGGCTGATGACTTCGGCTGCGGCGATGGAGCCGAGATAGCCCGCATCCGGCCAGGACAGCCCCATGGACCGGCCCGCCAGCACGCCCGCCGCATACTGGTCGCCCGCGCCCGTCGTATCCACCAGCGTTTCCGCCCAGACGACCGGCACGTCGTGGCGCACGCCGTCCACGCTGATGACCGAGCCCTTGGAGCCGCAGGTCACGCAGAGCACCAGCCCGTCGCGTTCCAGCTCAGACAGACCTTCTTCCAGCGTATCCGCGCCCGTGAGGGTCAGCAGCTCTTCCTGGTTGGCGAAGACGATATCGCATTGGTGGTCCACCAGCTGGCGGAAGCTGTCGCGGTGGCGCGACACGCAGAACGGGTCGGACAAGGTGATGGCGACCTTACCGCCGCTCTCGCGCGCGACTTCCGCGGCGTGGACGAAGGCGGCCTTGGCGGCGTCTCCGTCGAACAGGTAGCCTTCGAGGTAGAGCGTGTCGGCGGCGCGGATGAGCGCGTCCGGCACATCCGCCGTTTCGAACTCCACGCTGGCGCCCAGGAACGTGTTCATCGTGCGCTCGCCGTCGGGCGTGACCGCGATCATGGAGCGCGCGGATGCCGTGCCCGTATCGGTCGGGGTGGTTTCGAACGTCAGGCCGACCTCGCGGAAGCCCTTGGCCAGTTCCTCGCCCGTCGCGTCGCGACCGATTTTGCCGATATAGGCCGCGTTCAGCCCCATGGCGGCGATGCCCACCATCGTGTTGCCGGCGGAGCCGCCCGCAATCGTCTGTGGGTCGGAATGTTCGCGCAGGGCCGCGTCGAGCAGCAGCGCGCGCTCCTGGTCGATCAGCGCCATGGTCCCCTTGGCCATGAGGTGGTCGGTCAGGAAGTCGTCCGAGACCGGGGCGATGACGTCCATGATGGCGTTGCCGATGCCGACGACGTGGTAATGCGCGCTCATGTGGGGGTCCTGAAACGAAGGCCTGAATTGGGGCGAGGCGGTTGACGCCGGTTTCGCGGCCCCATAGCGCACCGGGCGCGGCGCGTCATCCCGAGTCTTCCACTGCGCCCAACCCGCCTATTACGAGGATACACCGCCATGCGCATCGGCCTGCTCGCCTCCGGCAACCTGCTTCCCGGCCCGGACGCCAAACGCGAAGACGTGTTCGAGTTCGACGAGGAGCTGTCCTCGCTGCGCTCAGGCTTCGAACCGCTCGGCCTGTCCATCGACCCGCTGCTCTGGGACACGGCGGAGAAACAGGCGGGCGCGTTCGACGCGCTGCTGCCGCTCATGGTGTGGGACTATTTCGAGGGCAACGAGGCGCGCTTCCTGGAGGTCATGAACCGCGTATCCGCCACCACGCCCGTTCTGAACACGCCGGAGCTGCTGCGCTGGAATTCCGACAAGGCCTATCTGGACGAGCTGGCGGCCAAAGGCGCGCCCGTCATCCCGACACGCAAGGTCGACCGGGTCACGCCGGAGGATGCGACGGCCGCGTTCGACGCGTTCGGTACGGACCGCATCGTCATCAAGCCGCAGGTCGGCGGCGGTGCGTGGCGGCAGGTGCTCCATACGAAGGGCGAGCCCTGGCCAGCGGCGGACGCGCTGCCGCCCGAAGGCGCGCTCATCCAGCCCTTCCTGCCCAGCGTGCAGGCCGAAGGCGAATACAGCTTCCTCTATTTCGGCGGCGCGTTCAGCCACGCGCTGATCAAGACGGCCAAGGCGGGCGACTACCGCATCCAGAGTATCTATGGCGGCTCGGAAACGTCCTACGCGCCGAGCGCCGAGGAAAAGGCCATCGCGGAACGCGTGCTGGCCACGCTCGACACGCCGCCGCTCTATGCCCGTGTGGACCTGCTGCGCGGCCTGGACGGGCAGCTCGCCCTGATTGAGCTGGAGATGATCGCGCCGTATCTCTACCTGCCCCACGCGGAGGTCATGG
>CAYULR010000357.1:0-2532 GCA_964445685.1 uncultured Algimonas sp. | reverse complement strand
ACGCCAATGCGTATGGGGAGGCGTCCTAGACCCGATGACGTCAGGTTTTATTTCCGCTCACCCCAGCGAAAGCTGGGGTCCATCCCTATGACGAAACAGGCCTCGAAATGGATCCCGGCTTTCGCTTGGATGAGCGGGATCTAGATGACCGACCTCGACCTCACCTACTCCCACCGCGTGCTCGACTCCGCGCGGGCGGCGCGGCGCTACTTCGCCAAGTTCGAGCGCATCATCGGCCACATGCGCTCGGTCACGCGCCTGTCCGTGCAGGACAATCTGATCGGCAAGACGGAAGGTGACATTCTGGGCCAGTATCTGGAAGATCTGTCGCAGTCCTTCACCGCGCTATCCTATAAATACCTCATGACCAACCGCGCGGCGCGGTCCGGCACGATGAGCATCGACAAGACGGAGAGCGGCTTTCCGGTCTTCTCCGAGCTGATCCAGCTCGCAACCGATGCGGCCCAGGCCAAGAGCCACCTGAAATCGCTGCCCGAGCAGGAGCGCCTGAAAAAGGACATGGCGAACCACATAATGTCCGAACGCTCCGCCCCGACCGCGCTGCAATACGCCATGGCGCAGCGCATCTATTACGAGACGATCGACCGCCAGCCGCTCTTCCTGTCCCGCAACCACCCGCAGGCCGTCTGGGTCGGCAAAGACCTGAAAAAGAAGACCCGCCGCTTCGTGCTCCATTGGGCGGTCTATGATTCCAAGACGAACATCCCGGTCGTCTACCTGATGGAAGTCGACGATATGGGCAGCCGCGCCCTGCCGCAGGACGAACGCCGCTGGCCGCGCGTCCAGGACGCGCTGATGGCGCAGGCCGTGTCCGAGCTGAAACTGCTGACCATCGCCAAGGGGTTCGACACGGACTTCCGCGACCTCGCGCCCAAGACGCTGCGCCGCTTCCACCTCGGCCCGATGCACAGCCACGCCTTCACGGAACAGCACGGACCCATCCGCGATGTGCTGTCCGAAGCCGACAGCCCGCCCGGCGGGGACTGGGCGCTGGCCTGGACGGTGGAAACGCTGCAATCGTCGGGGCGCGAATGGGTCAAGACGGGCCTGTTCAACGCGGCCTGGCGGCAGGTCTACACGCTCGACGCCTACGGCCCCGGCGGAAAGACGGACGGCTACACCCGCATCGACCGCTCCCTCATCCTGCCCCACCGCGCCTTCCAGGTGCTGGAGGAGAAATACGCCGCCAAGTTCGACGGCATCCGAAAATATGTCGTCGGCCGCGACGACACGATACTGAGCTACCGATGAGAGAGCGGCCTTCACTCTCCCCCTTACCCGTCATGGCACGGCTCGACCGTGCCATCCCCCTGCCCGCGTCTGGCTCCGACATTCTGGTCTCGCCAGCCGCATGGATCACACAATCAAGTTGTGTGATGACGGAATTAATTAATTTCCGAGGATTTTAAATGTCCCAACCGTCCGACCTGATGGAACTCAAGGAAAGCGCGATCACGGAGAAGGTCGCCGCCGCGCAGTCCCTGCTGGACGGGTTCGACCACACGCCTCGCCTCGCCAAGGCCCGCGACGTGGCGCCTGCGCCCGGCCGCTCCCCCGGGGTCCCCGGACGCCGCCGCTTCCGCTCCACTACGCCGGGCCTGGTCACGCAGAGCACCGCGCGGGCCGAGGGCGTGGACCTGATCGCGCGCGTGGAAGCCACCACACCCGACGACGCGCTGACCAGCCCGACGCAGGCGGGCGTGCTGCACGCGCTGCGCCGCGCATTGTCCGTGGCTCTGGCGACCGTGGACCAGTATTCTGATGCGACGGGTCTGTCCGCGCTGATGAAGGACAATCTCGAAGGCCGTCTGGCGGATGCGCGCCGCGCCGAGTTCGAGGAAGGCCTCGCCGCCGGCTCCGTCATCGCGCTGCATGTCTTCGCCAACATGGCGAGCTTCCTGCTGTCCTCCCTGCACGACACGTCGGAGCTCTCTGTCGAGGTCGGCGACGTCGAAGAAATTCTGACCGACAATCCGCAGCTCGCCCTGCAAGGCGCGCTGTGGGAGCTGGACCAGGACATTGCGACGTTTGCGGATAGCGAAGAAAAGCTCCTGCCGACCGTCACTGCGTTCCTCGAACAACTCCTCGACCGCGCGGAGATGCGCGCCGCGAACCTGCCGCGCCTGGAGGCCTTCACGAGCGTCGCCTACCGCGTCGAAGCGGACGATTTCGAAATCCGGGGGTTCGAGGCCGCCAGCCGTGCGCGCTCCACCGCGCTGGTCATGGATATCAACAAACCCCACCCGGTCGTCGGCAACCACCCCGCCAAGTACCAGGCCATGAAGCTCTCCAAGATGCTCATGGCGTATGATTTCGACCGCCGCCTCAACCCGTTCGCGGAACTGGGCGGGTTCATCTTCACCTTCATGGGCGACGGCCTGCCCGGCACGGGCAAGACGATCCTGATCCAGATGATGGCGGGCATGATCCACGATTACTGCCAGGTCGCGGGCTATCCGTTCCGCTACGCGAACCTATCGACCGAGAGCATCGATAGCTATCAGGGCAAAT
>CAYULR010000356.1:0-2561 GCA_964445685.1 uncultured Algimonas sp. | reverse complement strand
GACCTGTCCTTCGCCGCGCTGGCCAAAGACGCGAACGGCCTGCCCGCGCGCCTGCTGGACCTGTCGGCCCGCTCGCACTCCATCTACGAACGCATCATGCGTCTTGACCGCTCGCTCTACGGCACGATCGCCGCGCAGAGCGGCAATACGGTGGCGGACCAGATCCAACGCCTGGAAACCGCCTTCGGCCGCGCACGCGGCTGAACCCGTCTCGGCGTCCCGGATCGGGACGTATCCGGGCGGCGCTTGGTTAAGCGGAGCTGAGCGCGCCGCTAACCTGACCTTCACGGCAATCCTGTAGACCCTTGCCCGATCGAGAGGGCCGCGTGGGGCAGCCCGCCATCGGGCAGGGCAGGGTAGCCATGAAACGCGCATCGCAAGTCCAGACGACAGAACAACCTTCCGCGCAGCCGGACGGCATCCTCCAGCTGACCGAGGCCGACGCGCTCGTCGCTCCGGCACAGCCGCGCGGCGCCCGCACGGTGAGCCCGCATGTCGACGGCCAGGGCAATCCCATCAACTGGCGCATCAATACGCGCCACTACGATTTCATCGGGGCGGTCTTCGATCCGCTGACGCCGATCCAGACGCTGCAACGCGCCAAGTGGATGACGACGGGCCACTGCTTCCGCTACATCGTCACGCCCAATGTAGACCACCTCGTGCGGCTGTCGCGCGAACCGGATCTCTACCGACCGCTCTACGACGCCTCCTGGCTGTCGGTCTGCGACTCGCGCATTCTGGAAGCCATGGCGAAACTGTCGGGCCTACCTCTGTCGGCCGTGCCAGGCTCGGACCTGACGCAGCAGCTCTTCGACAATGTCATCACGGCGGACGATCCCATCACGGTGATCGGCGCGGATGCCGAGATCGTGCAGATCGTCAAGGACCGCTACGGCCTGACCCAGGTCCACCATTACGAACCGCCCATGGGCCTGCGCCACAAACCGGACGAGGTCGCGGCCTGCGCCAAGTTCGTGGCGGAGCACCCGTCGCGCTACGTCTTCATCTGCGTGGGTAGCCCGCAACAGGAAATGGTCGCCAAGGCGTGCCTGGACCGGGGCGACTGCGTGGGATTGGGTCTGTGCGTCGGTGCGTCGCTGGACTTCATCGGCGGCCGGGTCGCCCGCGCGCCGAAATGGATGCAGCGCGCCCGCATGGAATGGCTGCACCGCCTGGCGTCAGAGCCGAAGCGCCTGTGGAAACGCTATCTCGTCGAAGGCCCGACCATCTTCTGGCTCTGGGCGAAGTGGACGCTGCGCAAGCGCGGCTAGCCCAACTGACCGAAAAGCGCGTCGGCCACGGCCTCGAAGCCCGCCGCCGCACCGCGCATCTCCATCGACAGAGGAAGGCTCCCCAGCCGGGGGACGTCCAGCGCCAGATCGCCGTCGCCGAAAATCCGGTGCTGCGTCCCGCAGTCAGGACAGGTGAAGACGGCCATGTTCTCGATCCATCCCAGAACGGGAATGCCGACTTTCCCGAACATGCCGACGCCCTTGCGCGCGTCCAGCAGGGCGAGATCTTGCGGCGTGGTGACGATGACCGCCCCGTCCGGTTCCACGTCCTGGGCCAGGCCCAGTTGCGGGTCGCCCGTGCCCGGCGGCATGTCGATCAGCAGCAGGTCGAGCGCGCCCCAATCCGTATCCCAGAGCATGCGCGCAATCGCGCCCTGCACCATCGGCCCGCGCCACACGACCGGGTCGTCACTGCCAGTCAACAGCGCGATGGATACGGTCTTCACGCCGTGCGCCTCGGCAGGCTGGATCAGGCGGCGGCCTTCAACCAGGTGGCTTTCCAGGCGTCCCGACAGGCCAAGCAGGGTCGGAACGCTCGGCCCGTGAATATCGGCATCCAGCACGCCGACGCGCAGGCCCTTGGCCGCCAGGGCGCGCGCCACGCCGACCGTCACGGTCGACTTGCCGACACCGCCTTTGGCGGAACTGATGGCCAGCGTCTTCGCCACCTTGGCGTCGCCCTGATAGCCGTCGGGGCGTTTGTTCGGGTGCGGGTTGCGGTCCGCGCGTTTGGATTTGGCCTGGACCGTCGGCGCGGCCTTGTGCGTGGTCAGCAGCACGGCGGCGGCGTCCACGCCCGGCAGACCCTGCAAGGCGGCTTCGGTCCGGTCGCGCAGGGCCAGGCCTTCGGCCTGTGTCGTCTCAGGCGGCAAGGCGAGGATGATGCGAAGGCGTCCGTCCTCGAACAGAAGGTCCGACAGCCGCCCGGCGGAGACGATGTCGCGGGCGCTGCCCGCGTCCGGCACCGCGCCGAGGGCGCGCAGGACGGTGGCTTCGGAATAGGGTTGGCTCATGGGATATTCTCGCAGCCGGTCAGCACCCCGCCGTCCGGGCGCAATCCGACGATCAGTCCGGCCGAACTGCCGACATAGAGCGTCCCGTCGTCGGCCCGGGCCAGGCCGGAGAGCGCGCCGGGCATGCGCGCCGTGACGGTCAGCGCGAGCGCGTCGGCAATCAACAGCCCGCCCGGCGCGTCCAGAACCGCCCAGACGCCGCCGTCGATCCGGTTCTGCCGGTCGACAAGTTCGGTGGGCACACCCCCTCTCT
>CAYULR010000355.1:0-2597 GCA_964445685.1 uncultured Algimonas sp. | reverse complement strand
TGAAGCACTCGATCTGGTCGCCCTTGCGGATGTCTTCGTAGTTCTCGAAGCCCATACCGCATTCCATGCCGGCCTGAACCTTCTCGACCTCGTCCTTGAAGCGCTTGAGTGTCTTGAGCATGCCTTCGTGGATGACGACATTGTCGCGCAGCAGGCGTACGCCGGAACCGCGTTCCACGCGGCCGTCCGTGACGCGGCAACCCGCGACCTTGCCCAGCTTGGAGATGTTGAAGACCTCCAGGATTTCCGCGTAGCCGATGAAGGTTTCGCGGCGCTCCGGCTTGATCATGCCCGTCAGGATTCCCTCGATGTATTCGATCAGCTCATAGATGATCGAATAGTAGCGGATCTCCACGCCCTCGCGCTCGGCCATGTCCTTGGCCTGCTTGTTCGGGCGGACGTTGAAGGCGATGATCGGAGCCCCGGCCGTCAGAGCCATCTGCACGTCGCTCTCGGAGATACCCCCGGCAGCGGCGTAGATGACGTTGGCTTTGACTTCCGAGTTGGACAGGCCTTCGAGCGAGGCCTTGATGGCCTCGGCGGAACCCTGGACGTCGGCTTTCACCAGCAGCGGAAGTTCGGAAACCTCCTTGTTCTGCAGCTTGGCCATCATCTGTTCCATGGACGCCAGAGCCGAAGGCTGGGCGGCGGCCGCCTGCTTCTTCTTGCGTTGGCGGTATTCCACGATCTCGGCGGCTTTCTTCTCGCCGTCCACGACCGCGAAAGGCTCGCCCGGCATCGGCGCTCCGTCCAGGCCCATGACCTCGACGGCCATGGAAGGCCCGGCGGCTTTGATCTGCTTGCCGCGCTCGTCCATCATGGCCTTGACCTTGCCCATATACTCGTCGGCCACGATCATGTCGCCGCGCTTGAGCGTGCCGCGCTTCACGAGCAGTGTCGTGACCGCGCCGCGACCCTTCTCGAAGCGGGATTCGATGACGAGACCGTCCGGGTTGCGTTTCGGGTTGGCCTTCAGCTCCATCAGTTCGGCCTGGAGCGTGATGGCTTCCGCCAGCTCTTCGAGTCCGGTGCCTTCCTTGGCCGAGACCGGGATGGCTTGGACGTCACCGCTCATGCTCTCCGTGATGATCTCGTATTGCAGCAGGTCGGTCTCGACCTTTTGCGGGTTGGCTTCGTACGTATCCATCTTGTTGATGGCCACGATGATGGGTTTGCCGGCCGCCTTGGCGTAGCGGATCGACTCGATGGTCTGCGGCTTCACGCCGTCATCGGCGGCCACGACCAGCACGACGATGTCCACCGCTTCCGCGCCGCGCGTGCGCATCTGTGCGAAGGCGGCGTGGCCGGGCGTGTCGAGGACCGTGATCTTGTCGCCGCTCTTCAGCTGCAACTGATAGGCGCCGATATGCTGCGTGATGCCGCCCGCTTCGCCGGAGGCGACATCGGTGGCGCGCAGCGCATCGAGCAGGGACGTCTTGCCGTGGTCGACATGGCCCATGATGGCGATGACGGGCGCGCGCGGTTTGCGGTCCTTCTCGTCGCTGGGCTCGTCGTCGATCAGGAAGCCCATCTCCACGTCGGCTTCGGAGACGCGTTTCACCGTGTGGCCGAAATCTTCCACGATCAGCTGCGCCGTGTCGGCGTCGATGACGTCGTTGAGCGTGCTCATCGTGCCCTGTTGCATCAGGTACTTCACCACGTCCGCGCCGCGTTCCGCCATGCGGTTGGCCAGATCGGCGATGGTGATGGTCTCCGGGACCGTGACCTCGCGCTGGACCTTCTCGCGTCCGCCGGAGCCGCCCATGCGGCGCTGGCGTTCGCGTTCGCGCTTGCGCTTCACGGCGGCGAGCGAGCGCTGGCGCTCGTCATTGCCGGACAGGGCCGACACGATGGTCAGCTTGCCGCGGCGGCGTTTCTGCTCGCCCTTGGAGCGGGTCGGCGGTGGGGTGTTACGCTTCTTCTTGATGCGCCCACCGGCCTTTTCGATCTCCGACATTTCGGATTCGGACTTGCCGCGTTCCAGCGGGGAGCCGACGGACTTGCGTTGCAGCCGTTCCTGCTCTTCTTTTTCCTTCTGGCGCTTGGCGGCTTCCTCTTCCTCGATGCGCTTCAGCTCGGCTTCTTCCTCGGCCTTGCGGCGCGCCTCGAGCAGTTCCTGCTCTTCGCGCATGCGTGCCTGGCGAGCTTCGGCTTCGGCGGCCTTGCGGGCGGCGCGTTCAGCGGCCTGCGCCTGGGCGCGTTGCAGCGCTTCCATGCGGACCTTGAACTCGGCGACGCTCAGGCCCTGCTCCTTGGCGGCGGCGGCGATCTGCGCATCCGTCAGCTGTGCGGGCTTGGCGGCGGCCGGTTTCGGCTTGGGCTTCGGCGCGGGCGCGGCTTCGGCGGCCGTCTTGATCGGCGGGGCCAGCGTAGCCTTGCGCGGCTTGGCGGCCGTCGGCGTCGCGGCTTGCGGGCCGCTGGACGTCGTGCCTTCGGGCTTGGGAATGCTCACCGCTTCGCCCGTATCCTTGGGAACGGACGGCTTGGGCACGGCGACGGGCTCGGCCGCCTTGGCGACGGGTGCTTCGGCAGGCGTTGGAGCCGGGGCCGGTGCGGGCGTTGGCGCAGGTTTCGGGGCCGCTTTCGGGGCTGGCTTG
>CAYULR010000354.1:0-2605 GCA_964445685.1 uncultured Algimonas sp. | reverse complement strand
CTACGGCGCTGAGCCTGCCAACTTCCTCGATGTGGGCGGCGGCGCGACGAAGGAAAACATCGTCGCGGCCTTCAAGATCCTGACATCGGACGACAAGGTCGAAGGCATCCTGATCAACATTTTCGGCGGCATCATGAAGTGCGATATCATCGCACAAGGCTGCGTCGACGCGGTCAAGGAAGTCGGCCTCGAAGTCCCACTCGTCGTGCGCCTCGAAGGCACAAACGTCGAAGAAGGCAAAGCCATCATCGACAATAGCGGCCTGAACGTGATCAGCGCGGACGACCTGGACGACGCGGCGAAGAAGATCGTGGCGGCGGTTCAGGGCTAAGGGCTCTTCCGATGAAACCTTGTTTGAAAGCCGCCGTTCTGGCGGCTTTTTCTTTGCTGGCGTCCGCCTGTTCGCAGCAAGCCGAGGACGGCGTGCAGGGCGGCGGCCTCACCCCGCCGCCGGGCTTCCTGGAGAAGGCCGATGCGGACTGCCGGGCGGCGAGCGATGTTGCCATTGCCGCTGCGCCCACCACGCGGCAGCTCAACGGGCAGACGCTGCTGACCTATGCGCTGGAGGGCGAGCGCACGCTGCTCTGCTCCGTGCGTCATGCGGACGGCTCGGTTCTGGATGTGCGGGTGATCGGCAAGGCGGGACCGCCGGAGGACTGGCGGGCCTGGACGGACGCTTGCGAAAAGTGGGACAATTGGAACAAGCCCGCGCCGCCCTTCCGCGTGCACGGCAACAGCTACCATGTCGGGACGTGCGGGATTTCCGCTATCCTGGTGACGGGCGATGACGGGCACGTGCTGATCGATGCGGGCACGAAGGTCGGCGCGCGGCACGTGGCGGAGAACGTCGCGGCTCTGGGCTTCGACATGCAGGATGTCCGCCTGCTGCTGTCCAGTCACGAACATCACGACCACATTGGCGGGCTGGCCGAACTGCAGCGCCGAAGCGGTGCGCAAGTCGTCTCCTCGCAAGCCGCCGCGCCCGTTCTGGAAAGCGGCGAAGCGGCTCCGTCCGATCCGCAGTTCGGCATGAATGAGGCGTTTGAGGCTGTTCCCGTCGCGCGTATCGTGGCGGACGGTGAGGCCTTGCGCCTGGGCGAGTTGTCCTTCACCGCCATCGCCACGCCGGGCCATACGAGCGGTGCGCTCAGCTGGCAGTGGGAGAGCTGCGAGGCGAGCATGTGCGAAACGATCGTCTACGCCGACAGCCTGTCGCCCGTCAGCCGCGACGACTACCGCTTCTCCGACCATCCGGAACGGCTCGCCGCCTACCGGACCGGCCTGGACAGTTTGGCAGCAGTGGACTGCACCCTGCTGCTCACGCCTCACCCGTCCGCGAGCGGAATGCGCGACCGGCTGGAGCGCGGAAAGCTGACGACGGATTTCCCTTGCGTGCAATACGCCGACAGTATTCGTGCCCGGTTGGACAAGCGCCTGGCGGAAGAGCGCGTGGAATAGCGTTGCGGGACGCGGTTACACAGGATATGTGTAACCGTGATGGCCAAGGTCCCATTTACATTGGAAGTTGACGAGGCGCTTTACGACGCTTTGCTCGATGCTGCCGCGCAAGCGGGGCGTTCGATCGAGGAATATTGGTCGGACCGTCTGAATGCCCGGATCGAAGCTTTCCTCGACGCGGCCGAAGGTGGTCATGCCTAGCAAGAACGTCACCCTCGCAATGCCGGAAAAGCTGGTCGCCGACATGAAGGTCGCGGCGTTCCAGCAGGGCACATCCATGAACGCCGTCATCCGGCAAATGTGCGAGGCCTATGTCGTCAAGGCGCGCGCCAAGGACGAGGCGCGCGAGACGTTGCTGAAACTGATCGACGAAACCGAAGGTCAGATGGGCTCCGGTCGTTTCGACCGGGAGGAAACCTACTCAGGCGAGCCTCGTTTCGACCAGTTCAAGGCCTCCTCCTGATGACGCCGGATTGCCTGATCGATACGAATGTGTTGCTCTATGCGGCGCTTCACGCCGAAGATGCCCCCGAGAAGTGGGGCCGGGCGCGCGAGATCGTGGCCGAAGAGAACTATTCCACTTCCGGACAGGTCCTGGCCGAGTTCTACACAAATGCCACGAATCCGAAGAAGTTCGACAAACCGCTTTCGCGCGAAACTGCAGCGAAGTGGGTGGCCGCCCTGTCGATGAAGCCTTGCGCCGAAGTCGACAGCGCCGTGGTGATGCAAGGCATACAGACGGCGATGCGCTATCAACTGTCCTACTGGGACGGCGCGGTCATCGCGGCGACGGAAGCCCTCGGCGCGCCCGTCCTCTACTCCGAAGACTTGAACCACGGGCAGCATTACGGCTCCGTTCGCGTCATTGACCCTTTCAAACCTCACCCCGATTTCAACTAAAGGAAACCACCATGTCAGTCCTCATCGACAAGAACACCAAGGTCATCACGCAAGGGATGACCGGCAAGACGGGTACGTTCCACACGGAACAGGCCCTGGAATACGGCACGAAAATGGTCGCGGGCGTCACGCCGGGCAAAGGCGGCACGACGCATCTGGGTCTGCCGAACTATGACACGGTTGCCGAAGCCGTCCACGCGACAGGCGCGACTGCGTCCGTTATCTATGTGCCGCCGCCCTTCGCCGC
>CAYULR010000353.1:0-2606 GCA_964445685.1 uncultured Algimonas sp. | reverse complement strand
TGATTAACAGTCACTTGCTCTACCAACTGAGCTATTGCGGATCACCACGCGGGGTGGCGCTCCCTATAACGCGGTCATTGTGTAGCTCAAGCCGCTAAATCATCTTTTGCAGCACTTCGCTGCCAAAAAACCGCATAAAAAAACGGACGCCGAAGCGCCCGGATAGTCATAGGTGAATGGTGGGTGTCTCAGCGAGACGTCTTTTGTGGTAAACGAACAGGGTTAACGAAGGCTGAAGCGCGGTTTTGCGTCCGCGAACCGGCTTTGCTACGCTGGCCTCCATGAAGACGATCACGACCTACGCGGAGTTCTGGCCCTACTATCTGCGCGAGCATGCGCAGCCCACGACGCGGGCTTTCCACTATGTCGGGACGTTGCTGGCGATTGCGGTGCTGGTGGCCGTCGTTACGACGGGGAGGTGGGCCTTCCTGCCGCTCGTGCTGGTGAGCGGCTATTTCTTCGCCTGGGTCAGCCATGGTCTGGTGGAGCGCAACAAGCCCGCCACCTTCACCTATCCGCTCTGGTCGCTGGGCTCGGACTTCAAGATGCTGTTCCACTTCCTGACCGGGACGATGGGCCGAGAGTTGCGCAAGGCGGGCGTGGTTCCGGTTCAGCCCGCCGAGTAGACGATTTCGCCGTTCTTGATCGTGTGGCGCACCCGACCGGTCATGCGGCGGTCGTCGAACGGTGTGTTCTTCGAGCGCGACAGCAGCTTTTCCGAATCGAGCACCCACGGCTCCGTCTCGCTGAAGATGACGATATCGGCGGGCGCTCCGACGGCGAGCGTGCCGCCGCTTAGCCCCAGCAGCTCCGCCGGAGCAATCGTGGTGGCGCGCAGGTAGGCCATCAGGTCGATCTCTTCCTCTGCCGCGAGTTTCAGCCCGACGGGCAGCATCAGTTCCAGCCCCACCGCGCCGTTCGCCGCTTCGGCAAAGGGAAGGCGCTTGCGGCCCGCGCTCTGAGGGTCGTGGTCGGAAACGATGATGTCGATCGTGCCGTCCTCCACCGCGCGCAACAGCGCTTGGCGGTCGCGTTCCTCGCGCAGAGGCGGGTCCAGCTTGGCGAAGGTGCGGTAGTCGCCAATGTCGAGCTCGTTCAGCGCCAAGTGGTTGATCGAAACCGACGCCGCCACGTCGATGTCACGCCGCTTGCCGTGGCGCACGCTGTCCACCGTCTCCGCGCTGCTGATCAGGTCGAGCAGCAAGCGCCCGCCCGTCAGCTCCGCCAGCGCCATGTCGCGCTCCGCCATGATGCGTTCCGACACAGCGGGCGCGGATGTCAGGCCGAGACGGGCCGAGACGTCGGATTCGTGCGCGCAGGTCCCGTCGGACAGGGCGGGCGTGACGGGACTGTTGCTGACCAGCGCGTTGAACGTCGCGGCGTAGGCCATGAGGCGACGCATGACCTGCGCGTCCTCGACCGGGTCGGGGCCTGACGCGAACAGCACCGCGCCCGCACCCGACATCAGGCCGATCTCCGTCATGGTCCGCCCGTCCAGACCCTTGGTCAGCGCGCCTGCCACATGCACGTCGACAGGCAGAGCCTCGCCCTTGCGCAGGATGAAATCGACCAGGGACAGATCGTCGATGATTGGCACGGTCTGGGGCTGCACGACGATCTGCGTCACACCGCCCGCCAGCGCCGCGCGGGAGGCGGAGGCGAGGGTCTCGAGGTTCTCCAGGCCCGGTTCGCCCGCCTTGACGCGCGCATCGATCAGGCCCGGCGCGCAGGTCAGTCGGTGCCCGTCCATGACCTCGCCGCGCACGGGCGCATCGGGGCCAAGCGCGGCGATCACGCCGTCTTCGATGACGACGTGGCCGACTTCGTCCCGGCCGGACGCCGGGTCCATGATGCGGATGTCCGTAATCGTCAGCGTCATTGGATGCCCACCGCCAGCGCGTGCAGGATCGCCATGCGCATCGCCACGCCCGCCGCGACTTGCTGCGTGATCAGCGAAACCTCCGGATCGTCCGCGACGCCGGAGCTGATCTCCACGCCCCGGTTCATCGGTCCGGGATGCATGACCAGCGCGCCCGGCTTGGCGTAGGCCAGCTTGGCGCGATCCAGCCCGTAATAGTGGAAGTATTCCCGCTTGGACGGCACGAACGCTCCGCTCATCCGCTCCAGCTGCAGGCGCAGCATCATGACGGCGTCGCATCCGGCGAGGCCCGCTTTCATGTCGTGGAAGACCTCCACGCCCCATTGGTCCGCATCGGTCGGGATCAGCGTCGGTGGTCCGACCAGCCGGACTTCCGCGCCCAGCATGTTGAGCAGCTGCACGTTGGACCGCGCCACGCGCGAATGCAGGATGTCCCCGCAAATGGCGAGGCGGATGCCGGAGAAATCGCCGTCGAAGGCCTGGCGCAGCGTCAGCGCGTCGAGCAGCGCCTGCGTCGGATGGGCGTGCGTTCCGTCGCCCGCATTGATGACGGAGCATTCGACCTTCTGTGCGAGGAGCGACGGCGCGCCGGAGCTGCCGTGCCGCACGACCAGCAGGTCCGGCGCCATGGCGTTCAGCGTCGCCGCTGTGTCCAGCAACGTCTCGCCCTTCTTCACGGACGAACTTGCAACCTGCATGGAAATCACGTCCGCGCCGAGACGGCGTC
>CAYULR010000352.1:0-2610 GCA_964445685.1 uncultured Algimonas sp. | reverse complement strand
GAGTTCGGGCCTTCCATCACAGCGTCCGTGATTTCCTGTCCCCGGTAGGCCGGCAGGCAATGCAGCACGGCCGCGCCGCCATTCGCCTTGGCCAGGCGGGCCTCGGTCACATTGTAGGGCGAGAGCGCCGATACGCGCGCATCATAGTCCTCGTCCCCCATCGACACGAAACAGTCGGTCACCAGCGCGTCCGCTCCGTCAGCCGCCGCGTCCGGATCGGATGTCAGTTCGATCGACGCGCCGGCCGCGCGGGCGCGCTCCACGTCCTGGCCCGGAAGACGGTAGCCGTCCGGGCTTGCCACCACGAGGTGGAAGCCGAGCTGGGCCGCGCAGTTCACGAAACTCATGGCGACATTGTTGCCGTCGCCGATCCAGGCGATCTTCGCACCCTTGAGCGTCAGTCCCCGCTCCTCGAGCGTCTGCAGGTCGGCCAGGATCTGGCATGGGTGGTTGTAGTCGGACAGGCCGTTGATGATGGGCACGGAGGCGTGGCGCGCAAATTCCGACAAGGTCTCGTGCGCGTTCACCCGCAGCATGATCGCGTCCACATAGCGTGACAACACCCGGGCCGTGTCCTTGACGGGTTCGCCGCGGCCCAGCTGCATCTGGTCCGACGTGGCGACGATCGCGCTGCCGCCCAGTTGCCGCATGGCTTGTTCGAACGAAAAGCGCGTGCGGGTGGATGATTTTTCGAAGATCATGGCCAGCGTGTGTCCCGACAGGCTGGGCACATCGTCGGCGGCGCCTTTCGGCCGGTCGCCCCGCGCGGCCTTGCGCTGATGGGCTTCGTCCAGAATGGAGCGGATGTCCTCGGGCGACAACCCGACCAACGATAGAAAGTGTTTCATACGGGTGAGTAGACGGGGCGTGGGCCGCGTTCAACGGCCCTCTTGTAATGGGCGTATGTGGCCAGGAACATTCTATGAACATTTTGGTGACACGGTCGCGGCGAACCCATTAGAGGCTGCGGACATGGATTGGTCGGATCAACAGAAGAAAGCGATCGAACGCGTCGCGGCGTGGCACAAGAAAGGCCAGCAACAGGTGCTGCGCGTCTTCGGCTATGCAGGGACGGGCAAGACGACGCTCGCGCGTCATTTCGCCGAAAATGTCGACGGTCGGACACAGTTCGCGGCCTTCACCGGCAAGGCGGCCATCGTCATGCGCAAGAATGGCTGCCACAATGCGTCGACCATTCACCGGCTGATCTACCGTGCGGAAACGGACGAAGAGACGGGCGAAGCCATGTTCAAGCTCGACAATAGCGGGGCCGCGAAGGACGCATCCCTAATCGTCGTGGATGAGTGTTCCATGGTGGATGAGAGCATCGGCAAGGACCTGATGTCCTTTGGCGTTCCTATCCTGGTTCTCGGAGATCCGGCGCAATTGCCGCCCGTGTCCGGCGGCGGCTATTTCACCGGGGTCGAGCCCGACATCATGCTGACGGAAATCCATCGTCAGGCGGAGAGCAATCCGATCATTCAGCTGGCTACAGAGGTCCGTAACGGCCGCATCCCCGATTACGGGACGTATGGCGCGAGCTCCGTTATTCCTAAATCCGAAATCGATTCCGCCCGCGTCATGTCAGCGGACCAGATCCTGGTCGGGACTAACAAGTCCAGACATGCCTATAATGTGCGGCTCCGCGAGCTTTTGGGCCGGGATGACGATCTGCCTGTCGAGGGCGACAGGGTCGTCTGCATCCGGAATGACCGGACGAAGAAGATCTTCAATGGAGGGCTGTTCGACGTGGTTCGCAGCCAGGCTCACCCCGAAAAGGGCGATTGCATGCGCCTGACTTTGGCTTCGGAAGACTTCCCGACACGATCGGCTTTGACGGTCACGGTCCGGGAGGAGTTCTTCTCGGGCGGCTCTGAAGAGATCGACTGGAAGGAACTGCGCGGTCAGCAGCAGTTTAATTACGGATACGCGCTAACGGTGCACAAGGCACAAGGCTCGCAATGGAACGACGTTGTGCTGTTCGACGAAAGCCGGGTCTTCCGGGAGGACAGGATGCGTTGGCTCTACACAGGGATCACGCGCGCGAGTGAACGCATCACGGTGGTGCGTTAGCCGTCATCAGAATGTGATGATCTGGTAGCCTTCATCCAGCAGAGGCCTGAAGGCCAGATGCCCCTTAAAGCCCGCCAGCATTGGCACACCCTTGTCTTCGAGTGTGTCAATGACACCATAGGCCTTCGCACATTCACGACAGGCTCCGTGCAAGGCCGGCTTAGCCTTGATCCAGGCTCTGTGAAGGCGGTGATCTTCCTCCTGGATAGTGGCCAACGTCTTCGACCCGCCGCCATCGAAGATGAGCTTCACGTCATCGCCTGCATCCAGCAGTTCTTGCGCAAAGTTCAGGGCTCTGAAGGTCGCGGATAAGCCTGATCCTTCTAGGCTGGCGTAGATGACTATGGCGACTTTATGCATGGGGATCTCGGTTTTGTGCTCTTCTGAACTAATGTCTCAGGAGGCCACTGCACAAACGACGTTGTCGTAAGGGAAAGTCAGAAAAGCAGGCACAAAAAAACCCGCCGTCAGGCGGGTTATCGTTTTGGTTGCGGGGGTAGGATTTGAACCTACGACCTTCAGGTTATGAGCCTGACG
>CAYULR010000351.1:0-2623 GCA_964445685.1 uncultured Algimonas sp. | reverse complement strand
GCCCGGCCGCGGTCGATCTCCAGCGTCCAGTCCGTGATATTGTCAAGGAAGTAGCGGTCGTGCGTAATCAGGATCACGGCGCCCTTGTAGTTCACCAGATAGTTTTCCAGCCACGCGACCGTCTCGGCGTCCAGGTGGTTGGTCGGTACGTCCATCAGGAGAAGGTCGGGCTTGGCCAGCAGCAACTGGCAGATCGCGACCCGGCGGCGTTCCCCGCCCGACAGGTTCGTCACATCCGCGTCCTTGGGCGGGCAGCGCAGCGCCTGCATGGCCATTTCGATCTTGCTGTCGATGTCCCACGCGTCGCGCGCGTCCACCTGCTCCTGCAGGGCGGTCATCTCTTCCATGATCTCGTCGGAATAGTCCTCGGCCATCTTCATGGCAGCGGCGTTGTAGGCGTCGAAGATCTTCTTGTCTTCGCAGTCCTCGATGACGTTTTCCCAGACGTTCTTCTCCGGGTCGAGATGCGGCTCCTGCGGCAGGTAGCCGACCTTCACGCCCTCGGCCGCCCAATGCTCGCCGGTCACTTCCGTGTCGACGCCGGCCATGATCTTCATCAGTGTGGACTTGCCCGCGCCGTTGACGCCGACGAGGCCGATCTTGGCGTCCGGGTAGAAGGACAGGTGGACGTTGTCGAGAATGGTCTTGTTGCCGAATTTCTTCGTCAGACCCTGCATGTGATAGGCGAATTGGCGAGCCATGGCGGTCGGTTCCGTGCGTTTGGTATGTATGGGTAGCAGCCCGGATGGGGGCGCGTGTCTTCACGGCGCATATGTTCTCTGACGCACGGATTTTCAAGCCGGATATGCGTATGCCCCTCCCCTCGCAGACATGAAAAAACCCGCACGCGGACGTGCGGGCTCGGCATGGCGGCAACGCGCAAGACTATGCAGGGGTCGATGCGGGCTCATCGCGGTCGATCGCGTCCAGCTTGAACAGGACGTAAAAGATTTGCCCATAAAGCCCGAGCAGCAGCACAGTCACCATGGACTCTGCCACGGGCAGGTAGGGCGTGACCTCGCCTCCGAATACGCCAAACGCGAACACGCCAGCGTAGGCTATGGCAAGGACATAGCATACGAACTGGAACGCAAACGCCATTGATGCGTGCTTCATCTCCACTTCCCATTCGTCGAGATATTTGTCGCGCGCCCAGAAACGGTTGACGACCCGCGTGAACATGAGCGCAGCCAAGGCCACCCCGCTGATGATCACCCCGAACATCACCCAAAGATCGCTGGCAAGGTCGAACGGCCCGAACATGCCCGTAAGATAGAGCGGCCAGAGAGGCAGGGACAGGGCGGTCAATCCCTTCAAGATGTTCAGCTTACGACGCGTCAGGGTCGTCTCATCGAAGCGGAATGTGTTTGCGTAGAATTTCAGCATTTCAGTGTCCTATTCTGCGGCGCGCACGGCGCGGAGTTCTTTGGCAAGGCTTGGGAAAGGGGTGCGGCTGAAGACCGTGTCGATCGGCATCTCGAAAAACTCGGCAAGCTTGAAAGCGAGTTCGAGGGACGGATTGTAGTCTCCGCGTTCGAGGTAACCGATGGTCTGGAAGTTGACTCCAACGGCATCCGCCAGAGCCTTTCTCGACAACTGCCTGTCCGAACGCAGCGTTTTGATGCGATTATAAATCATACTGTTGTATGTCTACAACATTTACTCTTGAGTCAACAATATTTCTCTCACCCCGCCTGAACCTGAGGTCTGGGAGAGTCATATTTGGTCGGCCGCGCCCAATGTCTTGTACCGACTGCAAGAACAAATCATGAACTACGCATTGATTTCGGCGAGTTCTGTCTTCATATCCCCCCCATGCCCAAGCCTACTTCAGTCTTCGTCTGCCAGTCCTGTGGGTCCGTTCACGGCAAGTGGGCGGGGCGTTGCGATGCGTGCGGGGAGTGGAACACACTGGTCGAAGAAGCCAAGTCGCAGAACGCCGCGCCCGCGCACAAGCGGCGCAAGGGCCGTGGGATGGAGTTCGTGGACCTGGGCGCGGAGACGCGCGACGTGCCGCGCCTCGTCACGGGCATCGGAGAGCTGGACCGCGTGACGGGCGGTGGGCTCGTGCCGGGCTCGGCGCTGCTGGTCGGCGGCGATCCGGGCATCGGGAAATCGACGCTGTTGCTGCAGACGGTCGGAGCCCTCGCCAAGCAGGGCAAGAAAGTCGCCTATATTTCCGGCGAGGAGTCGGTCGGCCAGGTCCAGCGCCGCGCCAAGCGCCTCGGCGTGTCGGACCAGCCCGTGGACTTGGCCAGCGAGACCTCGCTCGGCCCCATCCTCGACGGTCTCATGTCGTCTAAGCCGGACGTGGTCATCATCGACTCCATCCAGACGCTTTGGACGGACCAGCTAGGCGCCGCGCCCGGTACGGTCGCGCAGGTCCGGGCATGCGCGCAGGAGCTCGTGCGGTTCGCCAAGAAGTCGGGCGCGACCATGATCCTCGTCGTTCACGTGACCAAGGACGGGCAGATCGCGGGTCCGCGCGTGGTCGAACACATGGTCGACGCCGTCCTCTACTTCGAAGGCGAGCGCGCCCACCAGTTTCGCATTCTCCGCGCCCACAAGAACCGCTTCGGGCCCACGGACGAGATCGGCGTGTTTGAAATGCGCGACACTGGAC
>CAYULR010000350.1:0-2627 GCA_964445685.1 uncultured Algimonas sp. | reverse complement strand
CCACCCGCACGTGAGACGGCGCCTGGGCCAGCGTTGTAGGCAGCAAGCGCAAGATTGATGGGCCGTTACCAACCGCAGCCTTTCGCGACAGCAAAGTGCTGACGGAAGAAGAGTGGTTGGAGTTGGACGACCTTCTCAACGGAAGCGACAACTATGATTGAAGCATTGGGCCTCGTCCAGTTGTGGAGCCTCATCGTCGCAGGCGGTGCCTGGTATCTCCAGCGCGATAGTGGTCAAAGGATAGTCTCGCGCTTTCCCGCTCCAAATGTTTGGGCAATGTTGATTTGGGCAAGCCTCTTGCCCGGCCTCATCTATCTCATTCCATTCAACGACTATGTCTGTTCCCCGTCAGCGCCTATGGCACAGATTTGAGGTTGTGATTTAAGGAGGATTTGGGCTTCGTCGTAGTGACGAAGGAACGAAGACGATGCCCAAATCCTCAAGGTCCAAAAAGCCCGCCTAGCAGGTGGTAAAGGATATCCGCCGCAAGACCGGGCGGCACTTTTCTGCCGAAGACAAGATCCGTATCGTACTGGAAGGCTTGCGGGGTGATGACTCCATCGCCGAACTTTGCCGCAGGGAAGGCATCGCCCAGAGCCTGTATTGCACGTGGTCGAAGGAGTTCATGGAGGCCGGCAAGCGCAGGCTCGCTGGCGATACGGCTCGTGCCGCGACCACGGACGAGGTCAAGGATCTGCGCCGCGAGGCTCGCGATCTGAAGGAGTGCGTAGCCGACCTCACCCTGGAGAACCGCCTGCTCAAAAAAGCATGACCGGGCTTGGGGGAGACGAAGAATGAGATATCCCGCATCCGAGAAGCTGGAGATCATCAGGATCGTCGAGCAATCGCACCTGCCAGTCAGGCGCACGCTGGACCAGCTCGGCGTTGCCCGGCGGACCTTCTACCGCTGGTATGACCGTTACCTTGAAGGCGGGCCGGAGGCACTGGCAGACAGGCCATCGACGCCGAGCCGCGTGTGGAACCGCATCGGCGAGGATATCCAGCAGCAAATCGTCGAGATGGCACTGGAGCAGACCGAGCTGTCCCTGCGTGAGCTGGCCGTGCGCTTCACCGACGAGAAGCGCTACTTCGTGTCGGAAGTCACGGTCTACCGGCTGCTCAAGGCCCACGAACTGATCACCAGCCCGGCCTACACCGTGATCAAGGCGGCAGAGGCGTTCCACACGAAGACCGCGCGGCCCAACGAGATGTGGCAGACGGACTTTACCTACTTCAAGATCATCGGATGGGGCTGGGTTTATCTCTCGACCGTGCTCGACGATTACTCGCGCTACATCATCGCCTGGAAGCTGTGCACGACGATGAAGGCCGAGGACGTCACCGAGACGCTCGATATGGCACTGGCCGCCTCAGGCTGCGACCATGCCAACGTGCTGCACAGGCCGCGCCTGCTCAGCGATAACGGCCCGAGCTACATCGCCGGGGAACTGGCCGACTATCTTGATGGCAAGCAGATGGACCACGTGCGCGGTGCGCCCTTCCATCCGCAGACCCAAGGCAAGATCGAACGCTGGCACCAGACCCTGAAGAACCGCGTGCTGCTGGAAAACTACTTCCTGCCCGGCGATCTTGAGAACCAGATCGAGGCGTTCGTCGAGCACTACAACAACCGGCGTTACCACGAGAGCCTCGACAACGTGACACCCGCCGACGCCTACTTCGGCAGGGCACCTGCCATCATCACACGAAGAGAGAGGATCAAGCGAAAGACACTCGAATATCGGCGCTTGCAACACCGCAAGCTCGCCGCCTAAACATCAAACCCAGACGAGGCTCACACTCCGCAAACCTACGCCGCGAGTTGTGCCAAATGTTTTAACGACGGACAGTCTACCACAAAGGTTCCTACTACGCATTTTGGGCGACCCAGGGTTCTACATTCGCGCCAGACCTTAACCACGCGCCAAACGGTCTGTATGGCATGGTCTCCGATAGCTTATTCGGTGAGTATCGACCGCTTAATGGGACAGGCCTCGTTCTCGCAAATCCCGACGATGAGCCCCTTCAAAGCTATAGCTGGTTTGTCACGCGGGAGCTTCTGGTTTCCAGCTTTGTCGATTTCCATGGCTTGAGGGGAGAGCCTCTTCCGACAAACCGCGCCGACGCCAACAGACTTTTCGGCGGTGTGCCGGCTCCGCTATTGAAACTTTCCATCGATGGTGATCGCAGCGAACTGGCGGAAATGGTCGAGGCATGAGTTCAGTTGGCAAACCGTTACTTGGCGGTATCGAGGCTGGCGGCACCAAATTCGTGCTTGCTGTTGGATGCTCGCCCACTGACATCATCGAACGACATGAGATCCCCACACGCGACCCTACGACCACTCTGGCTCAGGCTGGCGAATGGTTTGAGAGCAAAGGATCAATCAGCGCGCTTGGAATTGCGAGCTTTGGCCCTGTCGAACTTGACCGTTCAACACCGTTCTGGGGACACATTACCAACACTCCCAAGCGTGGGTGGGCAAATTGCAACTTGGCCGGTTACTTCGCCGAACGCTTTGAAGTTCCCATCGGCTTCGATACTGATGTGAATGGGGCCGCCCTCGCCGAATAAGAGCACGGCTCAGGTCAAGCTGCCACATCGCTGGCTTACATCACCATTGGGAC
>CAYULR010000349.1:2447-2714 GCA_964445685.1 uncultured Algimonas sp. | reverse complement strand
CCTCTGGCCTGATCGTCTATGGTGACGAAGACCCGATCGTGCCGCACGAAGACGTGGTGCGCGTGGCGGAGAAGATACGCGTCCAGAAGGGACATGTCATCTCCACGCACCTGATCGAGGGCGCGGACCACTTCTACACCGACCATCTCGATGAGGCGATGGATGTAATCGAGGACTATCTCGATGAGCATCTGGACCCGCGCTACTCGCCGCCGCGCGAGCAAAGACTCATCGAAGGCTGAATAGAGCTTCTGTCCCCGGCATTCA
>CAYULR010000349.1:494-2437 GCA_964445685.1 uncultured Algimonas sp. | reverse complement strand
AGAGTATACCGTTGGCCTCGCCACAACCCCGCCAACGATAGGTTCCGGTACGCCCGTCGTTTCCGGGAAACTGTTCGGTAAGTCTCTCAAGGTCCGCACAGCTAAGAACCCGAATGCCTGCGCTTCCAGCGCATCGCTGTTCCAGCCCACATGTTCCGACGGCAGAACCGGGCACCCCAACTCCATGGAAATCAGCGTCATCAGCGTCCGGTTATGCCGCCCTCCGCCGCAGACCAGCACGCGGTCCGGACGCACGCCCATCTGCCCCAGCGTTGTCCCGACCGATTGCGCGGTGAACGCCGCGAGCGTCGCCGCTCCGTCTTCGCGGCTCAGACCCTCCATGTCGTCACTCACGTCAAAGTCGTAGCGGTCCGCAGACTTCGGCAGAGGGCGACGGAAGAAGTCACGCTTAAGCCAGCGCTCCAGCCGCTGGAAGTCGGGAACGCCTGCACGACTTGTCCGTCCGCCCTCATCCACGCCGCCAAGCCAGCTATCGAGTGGGCCGTTGGCCGGACCCGTATCACTGGCGAGCAGCCTGTCGCCTTCGACGATGGACACATTCCCCACACCGCCCAAATTCAGCACCGCCGTGACGCCGCTTAGATCTGCGTTCCGGACAAGCGCCTGATGGTAGACCGGCGCAAGCGGCGCACCTTCCCCGCCAGCCGCCACATCGGCGCTGCGGAAGTCGTAGACGCACGGGACCCCGAAGGCCCGGGCCAACCGGGCACCGTTGCCCAATTGCAGGGTGGAATTCCGATCGGGCCGGTGGACGACAGTCTGGCCGTGATAGCCGATCAGCTCGACATTCTCGGCCCCCAGCGCCCTGACGGCATCGATATGGGCCTGGTCCAAGGCTTCCTCGGCTTCCGCGAAGACGTTGGGCGGCGGGCCTTCGAAATTCCACGTCAGAGCGTCCTGAGTCGCCGCCGCCAGCACATCCCGATGTTCGTTCGTGTAGGGCAAAGTCAGGCTTGGACCGAACGCCTGGATGGCGACCCCGTCCGTCTCGATGACCGCTGCATCGACGCCGTCCAGCGACGTGCCGCTCATCAATCCCAATGCTTTGTAGCTTTTGCCCATGACAGGCTTTGACACCATCCCGGCCATGATTAGAAGCCCGTCCGTTATGACGGATTACAGATCAGAGTTGATGACCACGCTGACTGAGCGCGGATTTCTCTACCAGTGCACCAATGAGGACGCGCTGGACGAGGCCGCGACGAGCGGAGTGACGGGCTATATCGGGTTCGATTGCACCGCGCCGAGCCTGCATGTCGGATCGTTGGTCCAGATCATGATGCTGCGCATTCTGCAGAAAAGCGGCGGAACGCCCATCGTCCTGCTGGGCGGCGGCACGACCAAGATCGGCGACCCGTCCGACAAGGACAAGTCGCGTCCCATCCTGACACCCGACGCCATTCAGGCGAACAAGGATGGCATCCGGCAGGTCTTTGCCAAGTTCCTCGACTTTGACGGCCCGAACGCGGCCATCATGGTCGACAATGACGACTGGCTCGGCAATCTCGGCTATCTCGACTTCCTGCGTGAAGTCGGCAAGGAATTCACGGTCAACCGGATGGTCACGATGGACACGGTCAAACGCCGCTTGGAGAACGAGCAGCCCATGACCTTCCTGGAGTTCAACTACCCCCTGCTGCAGTCCTACGACTTCGTGGAGCTGTTCCGCCGTCACAAATGCCGCCTGCAACTCGGTGGATCGGACCAATGGGGCAATATCGTCACGGGTGTGGACCTGACGCGGCGCATGGAAGGCGCGGAAGTCTTCGGTTTCACCACACCTCTGATTACCACGGCATCGGGCGGGAAGATGGGCAAGACGGCGGACGGGGCCGTGTGGCTGAACGGCGACCCGGCGCTGGGCGAGAACTTCACGCGAAGCCCTTACGAATACTGGCAATTCTGGCGCAACAGCGATGATG
>CAYULR010000349.1:0-484 GCA_964445685.1 uncultured Algimonas sp. | reverse complement strand
CGGGCGTTTCATGCGTCTGTTCACCGACATGCCACTGGACGAGATCGCGGCCTTCGAAGCCATGGAAGGTGCGGACATCAACGTGGCCAAGACCAAGCTGGCCGACGAAGCGACGGCCCTGCTCCACGGAGCCGATGCGGCCGAGAAGGCCAAGACGACGGCGCGCGAGACGTTTGCGGGCGGCGCGGCCGAAGGCCTGCCCACGACCGACGTCACGCTGGACGTGCTGCTCGGAATGGGCATCCTGAACGCCGCTGTCACAGCCGGATTGGCAGCGTCCAACGGTGAAGCACGCCGCCATATCAAGGCCGGGGCGCTGAAGCTGAACGATGTCAGCGTGACAACGCACGAAGCTTCCATCGGCGAAGACGATATCGTCGACGGCATCGTGAAACTCTCCGTCGGCAAGAAGCGCCATGCCTTGCTGCGTAGCGTAGCGGGCTAATTCCCAGCCTCCTCCGCCGGCGGTTGGCCGGGGGGGAAA
>CAYULR010000348.1:0-2735 GCA_964445685.1 uncultured Algimonas sp. | reverse complement strand
GTCTTGCGGGTCGCGGCGATGCGCGCGCCCGTGCCGTCCACGGCGGCGACATACTGGGACGTCAACGTCGCCACGCCGCTCATCCGGCCGAGAAAGTTCAGCGCGACCCGCTCCGCCGACAGGAGCGAGCGCGTCGGGCCGGAGACGCGGGCCACGATGGTGCCCGGCTCCACGGCCGTGCCGTCTTCCGCCTCGACTTCGAACGTCATGGCCGGATCGACCAGTTCGTAGGTCAGCTTCGCCGCCTGCATCCCGGCGATGACGCCGGACTCGCGCGCCCGCATCACCAGCGACCCGGTCGCCGCTTCGGGCACGAGCAGGTTGGCGGACAAGTCGCCGGAGACGCCGAAGTCTTCTTCCAGTGCGCGGCGCACAACGGGTTCGATCACGATGCGGGGCAGGGGCGGCAGGGTCGTCATGAGAGGGTCTCCATGAGGTCGGCTTTCAGCCGGGCGTCGTCGGCCAGGCAGGCCTGGACGGTCTTATCCGACAGCATACGGTCGCGGTAGGGCGCGATGGCGTCCGTGTCGATCCCGGCACGGTCGGAGAGCGTCAGGAACCAGGTCAGGTAAGCGTCGGCGGCTGTGCGCTTGTCGCCGAGCAGATAGGTCCGGTTCTCAAGGTGCGTGGCCAGATAGGCGAGGCGGTCCTCGGTCAGCGCGCGGAACTTCGCCTTCACCGCGTCCGTCGCCTCGTCATAGAAGATGACCCGCAAGCCCTGCTTGTGCAGCTCTGTGGTGCAGAAGCCCAACCAGCGCAGCATCTGGAAGAGCTCGGCATCTGGCAACGGGTCCGTCTTGGACTGCACCCAAGCCAGACAGGCGCTGGTCTCCGTCAGCAACGTTCCGTCCAGCCACCGCAGCGCAGAGACCTGTCCGGTTGCGTGGATGTCCCGGTAGTCGCTGCCGTCCCGCAACTGCTTGGACGACAGGTCCAGCGTGACCGTATCGAGGTTCAGCCCGCCCCACTGCGCCGCCAGTTTCACCGCGAACGAGCAGGCGAAGGGCGCGTGGTAGAGGACCGGCTCAGTCGAGGCGGTCATAGGTGAGGTAGCTTGACCGGCTGCGCGCGGCCTCGTCCGGGAAGTCCTCGCGGAAATGCCCGCCGCGGCTTTCCTCGCGCGCCAAGGCGCTGACGGCGATCATGCGGCTGGCGATCAACGGGTTGGCGCGGCCCACCCGGTCGATCAGCCCGTCGAGCGTGTCGATCAGGCGGTTCAGCCCGGCGGCGCTCCGGCGCACGCCGCAGAGCTCCGTCATGCTGGCGCGCAGGGCTTGGCTGACGTCCGGTCCCATGGAGAGCCAAGGCTGCAGGCGCACCCCGTCCGCACGGCGTTCCGGAATGGTCGAGCCGTTGATGTGGTCCGCAGCGCGCCCGCCGAACACCACGGCCTCCAGAAGGCTGTTCGACGCCAGACGGTTCGCGCCGTGCAGGCCCGTCGCGGCGCATTCGCCGACCGCGTAGAGACCGGGCAGGGAAGACCGTCCCACATCGTCCGTCGCTACGCCGCCCATATGGTAGTGGACCGCCGGCGCCACGGGGATCAGATCGGTGGGCGGGGCGGTGGCCCCGCGCAGGGAGCGTTAGAACCCGGGGGGGTATTAGTCCGGGGAGTGCGCGCCCACGCTCTTCCGGCAGTCGAGGAAGGGCGGGCGTCCGGCCTGGATTTCCGCAAAGATGGCGCGGGCCACATCGTCGCGCGGGGCCAGTTCGGCCTGCGGGCTGTAGCGCTCCATGAAGCGTTGCCCGTTCGCATTGACCAGCGTCGCGCCTTCGCCGCGCAACGCTTCGGTCGCCAGCGGGGCCGGGTCGCGCCCAATGTCGATGGCGGTGGGGTGGAACTGAACGAACTCCATGTCGCGTAGGGTCGCGCCGACGACCGCCGCCATGCCCAGCGCGTCGCCGCGCGCGGTGCGGGGGTTTGTGGTCACGGCGAACAGGCCGCCCACGCCGCCCGTGGCCAGCACGGTCACGTCGGCTTCGATGGCCCGCAACGCGCCGTCATCCTGCCGGGCCAGCGCGCCCGCAATCTCGCCCGCGCCGTCCAGCAGCAGGCTTTCCGCGCGCCAGCCGATCAGGCCTTCGACATGGTCGGCGTCCTGCGCGCGGCGCACCATGACGTTTATGATCTCGCGGCCCGCCGTGTCGCCCTTCACGCGCGCCACGCGCGGCATGGAATGGGCAGCTTCGAGGGACAAATAGAGCTCGCCCGCATCGGTCCGGTCGAACGGCACGCCCAGCGCATCGAGGTCGCGAACCCGGCTTGCCCCTTCGCCCGCGACCATGCGCGCAATGGCTTCGTCGACCAGCCCGTCCCCGGCCGCGATCGTGTCGAGTGCGTGGCTTTCCGCCGTGTCTTCGGGGGCCAGCGCAGCCGCGATGCCGCCTTGCGCCCAGGCCGAGGCCGCGCCTGCGGAGGACCGCCGGGAGGTGAGGACATAAACGGGCCGGGGCGCGAGCTTCAGCGCCAAGTAGAGCCCCGCCAGCCCCGCGCCGACGACCAGCACCGATCCCGCAGGCAATCGCGTGCGGTCGAGAGTTCCCAGTCCTTCGGTCAAGCGGTCCCCAGGGTTGTGAAGCAGGCGGCGTAGGGCCGCGACCTAGACGAAGTGGGGATGTGAGGGAAGGGGAGGTGTTGGGCGTGCCTTTTACGCAAAGGCCAGCCCTCCTGTCTTCGCTCATTCCCGCGAAGGCGGGAATCCAGGCCCGACTGCATGGAAAGCGCTTCGCGCTTG
>CAYULR010000347.1:0-2745 GCA_964445685.1 uncultured Algimonas sp. | reverse complement strand
CCGGTGAAATTGTCCTTGAACGGGACCATGCCCGCATTGACGAACAACAGCGTCGGATCGTTGTCCGGCACGAGCGGAGCGGAGGGCAGCACGGCGTGGTCGTTGCGCGCGAAATAATCGAGGAAGGTCGCGCGGATATCGGCCAGGGACGCCGCTTGGGATGCAGTAGGGGAAGTCATGGCGCGGCCTATAGGCAGGCGCGCGAACAGTGCCAAGCCGTGACTGCAAGCGTGGGCTGAACTTCGCGCACCCGGGCCGCCCTGCGACACGCTGTTCTGCACTGTAATTCGAGCCGTTCCGGCTGGAACCGAGATTGATAACACTCGTTAAATTCGTACTTCCCGAGTCGGCGACGCCCCTCGTTTTTCCGAGAGACGCCGAAGACCCGAAAGTCCTGGTGCCTGGGGACCCGGCACACGGTGGACGGACCATGCGTTTGATCCGGACCCCCAGACGAGATCGACCGCTCCCGTTGGACGGATCTGCGGGCAGCGAGTCGAAAAAGGGCGCGGGCCGCTTTCGCGGTCCGCGCCCCGATTTTATGGCCGACCCTAAGGTCAGCCATCGGAAAATCGATGAGGTCGGGCGGTTAGCCCGTGAGACCCAGTTGGTGGTCCGCCCCGTCATCCGCAACCTGTTCGTCGGTCGGCATCAGCAGTTCGTCGTCCAGCAGGCCTTTTTCGCGCAGGATCTTCTGCTCGATCTCGGCCATCATCTCCGGATTCTCGATCAGGAACTTGCGCACGTTCTCGCGGCCTTGGCCGATGCGCTCGTCACCATAGGAGTACCAGGAACCGGACTTCTGGATGACGTCGGCGAGCACGCCCATGTCGATCAGCTCGCCCGTCTTGGAGATGCCTTCGCCGTACATGATGTCGAATTCGACCTGACGGAAGGGCGGCGCCACCTTGTTCTTGACGACCTTGACGCGCGTCTGGTTGCCCACGACCTCGTCACGGTTCTTGATCGCGCCGATGCGGCGGATGTCGAGACGGACCGAGCTGTAGAATTTCAGCGCGTTACCGCCCGTCGTGGTTTCCGGGGAGCCGTACATCACGCCGATCTTCATGCGGATCTGGTTGATGAAGATCACCATGCAGCCGGACTTGGAAATCGAACCGGTCAGCTTGCGAAGAGCCTGGCTCATCAGACGGGCCTGGAGACCCGGCAGGGAGTCGCCCATGTCGCCTTCCAGTTCGGCGCGCGGCGTCAGGGCCGCGACCGAGTCGACCACGAGGATGTCGACCGCGCCGGAACGGACCAGCGTGTCGGCGATCTCGAGCGACTGCTCGCCCGTGTCGGGCTGCGCGATCAGCAGCTCGTTGACGTCCACGCCCAGCTTGGCGGCATAGACCGGGTCGAGCGCGTGCTCGGCGTCGATGAAGGCCGCGACACCGCCCGCCTTCTGGCATTCGGCGATGGCGTGCAGGGTGAGCGTGGTCTTACCGGACGATTCCGGTCCGTAGATTTCGATGATCCGGCCCTTGGGCAGGCCGCCAATGCCGAGCGCGATATCCAGACCGAGCGAGCCGGTGGAAATGCTCTCCACATCCATGGATGTCTTGTCGCCCAGCTTCATGACCGAGCCTTTGCCGAAGCTGCGGTCGATCTGGGACAGAGCCGCATCAAGTGCAGCGGAACGATTCTTGTCGGTCGCCTTTTCCACGACCGCGAGGGGTTTGCTGTTTCTCGCCATGAGAACTCTCCAATCGCGGGGTTCCGGAGCCCTTCGGTCCCCCATGAGTGTAACGGCTGTAAGTCGGACTGCCGTGGTGCCACTCTGTTTCATGTTTGTTCTCCCCGCACAAGCAAAAAGAACAAAGAAAGAACAGTTTTTTCGTCTCGAGGCACAATATGTTGTGCCCAGTAGACCGATTTCGGTCTCGGACACAGCATATCGTGTGCCTTTTATAGATTGTCGCAGTCTAAGCGCGCAATCGCAAGACGCAAAACAGGGTGGTGAGCACTGGATATAGGCGCGCGAGGCCTGGAAACGGACCTCGCAAGCCGTTTTGCCGCAGGTTTTTTGCAGGCTTTCCGGCAGGCTTTCCGCAGGTCGATTCGGGCCTAGCCGACCGCCTCGCCAATCTCCGATTTCACCTTCTCGGCCAGCTCGGCCAGGGTGAACGGCTTGGGCAGGAAGGTGACATCCGGCTCTTCGGCCAGAAGGTCGGAGAACTTCTCCTCCGCATAGCCGGAGATGAAGACGATGCGCGCATCACCCAGCAGTTCGCGCCCCGCCCGCAGCAGGCCCGGCCCGTCGAGCCCCGGCATGACGACATCGGACAGGAGCAGGTCGAACGGCTCTTCCGCGTCCTCGAGGATTTCCAGCGCCTCTTCGCCGTCTTCGGCCTCGGTGACCTGGTAGCCGCGCTTGCGCAGGCTCTTGGCGGCGATGACGCGGACCGCCGCTTCGTCTTCGACGAACAGGATGTTGCCCTGCCCCGTCAGGTCGGCGGGCTTGCGCTCCACCACGACGGGTTCCGGCGCGGCTTCGGCCGAAGCGGCAGGCGCGGCCGGAAGGTAGATGTTGAACGTCGTGCCGCGCCCCAGCTCGCTGTCCACTTCGAGGTGGCCGCCCGATTGCTGGATGATGCCGTAGACGGTCGCGAGGCCGAGGCCCGTGCCCTTGCCCTGCTCCTTGGTGGTGAAGAACGGCTCGAAGATCTTGGCCTTCACCGCGTCCGTCATGCCCGTGCCCGTGTCGGAGACGGAGATGCGCACAATGTCGTTGGACGGGAAGTC
>CAYULR010000346.1:0-2756 GCA_964445685.1 uncultured Algimonas sp. | reverse complement strand
TGGGCATTCTCAACGACACGCCCGACCGCTTTTCCGATGGCGGGCAGCATGACGGGCTGGACGCCGCCATTCGGCAGGCGCGCCGGATGCTGGATGACGGCGCGGACATGATCGACATTGGCGGGGAGAGCACGCGCCCCGGTGCGAAGACCGTCCCTTGGGGGCAGGAACGCGACCGCGTCGTGCCCGTCATACGCGCCCTTCGCGAGGCAACGCGAGACGACGATCCCAGCCCGGTCATCAGCGTGGACACGCGCAAGCCCGAAGTCGCCGAAGCCGCCATACTGGCCGGGGCCGACATCTGGAACGACGTTTCGGCGCTGACCTATTCGGACGATAGCCTTTCACTCGCCGCAGACCTGGGCTGTCCCGTCATCCTGATGCACGCCCAGGGCACGCCGGAGACGATGCAGGCCAGGCCGCGATATGACGATCCGGTCGAGGAGGTGCTGGCCTATCTGAACGAGCGCATCGCCGCCTGCGAAGCGGCCGGGCTGGACCGCAAGTCCATCACCATCGACCCCGGCATCGGCTTCGGAAAACGCCTGTCGGACAACCTCGCCATTCTGCGCGCGACCGCCCGCTTCGCCGCCCTCGCGCCGACTCTGATCGGGACGTCGCGCAAGAGCTTCATTCAGAAGATCGACGGCAGCGCCGTGGACAAACGCCTGGCGGGTTCGCTGTCCAGTGCGCTCTACGCGGCAAGCCAGGGCGCGGCGGTGCTCCGCGTCCATGACGTGGCGGAGACGTTGCAGGCCCTGCGCGTCTGGGAAGCGATCGGCACGTCCGCGTGAGACGACGCAGATACAACATCATCGCCTATATTCTGTGGCTCATCTTCGGCGCCATTGGCGGGCATCGGTTCTATTTCCGCAAATTCCGGTCCGGCTTTGCGATCATCGCCTACCAAGCCGTGACAATCGCGATAGATGAGCTCTGGTGGCGTTACGGCGATCACGAGCGCCTGTCGCCGGACACGGTCTTCTGGGGCACATTGGCTCCGCTCTGCATCTTCCTGCTCTATGATGCGTTCTGGATTCCGGCATGGACCGAGGAGTGGAACAACCCGTTCCCTGAATCTCCCGTGGAGTTTTTGAAATGACAGCTGAACCCAGCAATTACGGCCGCGTTCTGATCATCGCGGGCTCGGACTCCTCCGGCGGGGCGGGCATCCAGGCGGACATCAAGGCCTGCGCCGCCTTCGGGGCCTATTCCATGACGGCCGTGACGGCCGTGACGGTCCAGAACACGCAAGGCGTGACGCAGGTCGAACTGATGGACCCAGCGCTGATCCGGGCGCAGATCGACGCCTGCGTCAGCGATATCGGCGTGGACGTGGTGAAGATCGGCATGCTGGGCTCGGAGGAGATCATCCGCACCGTGCACGAAGCGGTGGAGCCGCTGGACGCATTGGTCGTGCTGGACCCAGTCATGGTGGCCACGTCCGGGGACCGGTTGCTGGAGGAAAAGGCGGTCGCGGCGCTGAAGGACTTGCTAGTCCCCATTGCGGACCTGGTGACACCGAACGTGCCGGAGGCCGCTCTGCTGACCGGACTGGCCGTCGAGGATACGGACGACCTGTCCAAGGCGGGGCAGGCGCTGTTGGACATGGGGGCCTATGCTGCGCTGATGAAGGGCGGGCATCTGGACATGAAATCGGTCGTGGACGTGCTGGTGTCCGAGGACGGGGCGAGCGTCATGACGGGGCCGCGCGTCCATACGCGCCACACGCACGGCACGGGCTGCACGCTGGCGAGTGCGACGGCGGCGGCGCTGGCGCTGGGCGCGAACCTGGACGAAGCAGTGTCCGCCGCGCGCGACTATGTCTTCGAAGCGATCCGGACCGCGCCGAAGCTGGGGAAGATCACAAAGGACAAGGGCAATGGCCCGCTCAATCACGGCCTTTCGCCGAAGGCCAACTCCGAACAGCCGGGATCGGAGGACAGGGGCGACCCAGGTCAGGACCCGTCAAATCCGTTTGCGGCCCTGAAGGGTCTGCAGACCGACTGACACCGATCCGGCTGACCATGACGCCGACGATGATGACCACGAAGGCGACGATCAGCTTCCAGGTGAAGGGCTCGGACAGGAACCAGACGCCGAAGATGACGCTGACCACGGGCGGGAAGTAGTTCAGCCGCGCCATGGCGCTTGGCCCCGCCTTGTCGATGAAGGTCAGGTAGAGGATCGTCGCCACGCCCGTCGAGCCGAATCCCAGGATCAGGATCATCGTCAGCGCCACGCCGTTCGGCACGTGCCCGCCCGGATCGAAGGCCATGGCCGACGCCGTGCCCGCCAGGGCGGCGGCGATCATCATGATGGCGGATCCGGTCGCGGCCGGTGTCTCCGGCGCGCGCTTGGCCGCCACGGTCGTGAAGGCATAGCAGAACGCCGCGCCGAGGATGATCAGCTGCGCCACCCAGTCGCCCGTGAGACCGACACCGAATTCGTCCGGCATGAAAAGGACGGCGACGCCCAGAAAACCGATGAAGAAGCCCAGCACCTTGAAGGGCGTCAGCTTCTCTTCCGTGAAGAAGTGCGCGAGCAGGATGGTCAGCAACGGCATCGCGCCGACGATGACCGCGGTCAGGCCGCTATCCACCGTCTGCTGCCCCTTCGCCATCAGCAGGAACGGAATGACCGCGCCCGTCAGGCCGAGGAAGGAGTAGTAGAGCCAGCGCTTGTCGGACAGCGCGGGCAGTCGCGCTCCCGTCGCAAAGGCATAGCCCGTCAGGAATATCGCCGCCACGACCAGC
>CAYULR010000345.1:0-2777 GCA_964445685.1 uncultured Algimonas sp. | reverse complement strand
CGACCGCGTGCCGAAGTTCGTCCACAAATATGGCGACCTGCGCGACCGGATCGACGGAGCGGTCTCGGCCTATGCCGACGACGTGAAGGCGCGGAGTTTCCCGCGCGATGAGAACCTCTACGTCTTCAAGGACTGAACGCCTTCGACGATTGACCGGCCAGGCGGAAAAACTGACCGAAACGTCATGCCGTTAGCGGTTGCGGCTGTCCCGGTGGAAAGTTAGAGCGAGCGCCAGTCCGGCCGTGGCCGCGCCCCAGCGCGTGCCTTGGCCGAAACCGGGCCGTAACGGCCGTCAACGCGAACAATGCCGGGGCGGTCATGGTCGATTTCATTTCCGAAGTCGAAGAGGAACTTCGCAAGGACGACTACAACAAGTTCCTGCGCAAATACGGTCCGGTCATCCTTGGCCTGCTGATCGCCGTTGTCCTGTTCGTGGCCTACATGGAATGGCGCGACTATAGCGACGACCGTACCGCGCGCGCGGCCTCCTTCTCCTACCTCGAAGCGTCCGAGCTTGCCGAAGAGGGCAATCCCGATGCAGCGCGCACGGCCTTCCTGGCGCTCGCCGACGTGGCACCCGATGGCTATGCTGGACTGTCGCTGATGCGGGCCGCGATCCTGGCGTCCGAAGCGGGCAACGATGCCGAAGCCATCCGCCTGTACGACGCGGCGAGCGACCGGTTCGACCTAGAACGCCACTCGCAGCTCGCCGCCCTGAAAGCCGCCTACATTGTCGCCAACCGTGGCGATTGGGGCGATGTGGAACAGCGTGCCAGCTCCCTGGCCGCGCAGGACGCGCCCTATGAATTCCTGGCGCGCGAACTCCTGGCGACGGCCCTGCTGAACCAGGGCCAGACGGAGCGGGCACGGTCCGAATTCGCCTATCTCGACACGGTTCCCGGCGTGCCGCAGACCGTCTCGCGCCGCGCCGAGCAGGCCCTGGTGCTGATGAGCAACGATGCGTCCGCCAGCATGTCCGTCCTGGATGATGCGCTGCCTGCGACCCCCGACGACATTCAAGAGGAGGCAGGCGAATGAGCGTGCAAGCGACCTTGAAGCCTTTTGCGGCTGCGCTGCTATCTGCTGTGCTGCTGTCCGGCTGTGCGACTTTGGACCGTTTAAACCCTTTCGACAGCGGTGACGGCCCCGACCAGGGCGACATCATCGGCGAGCGCATCTCCATCCTCGAACTCAACGACTCGCTGAGCGTTGGCGGCACCGTCACGCCGGACCAGATCGTCCTGCCGCCCGCCTACGTGAACACGGACTGGCCGCAGCTGGGTGGCAATGTCGCCCACGTCGTGCAGCATACGGGCGCGTCCGGCCCGCTGGAGCGCGTCTGGTCCCGCGATGTCGGCGACGGTTCCGACAGCAAAGGCTTCGTCGCGGCCCCGCCCGTCGTGGCGAACGGCGTCATCTACGTCAAAGACGCGGACAATACGGTCCGGGCCTATAGCGAGACGGATGGCGACCGCCTGTGGGACTACAAGGTCGAAGTGACCGAGAGCGAACGCACCGCGACGCGACGGCCTTCCATCATCGAACGCATCCGCGACCCGCAATCGGTTTTCGACGGTTCCGGCGTGGACAAGGACGGCGTGGGCGGCGGTGTCGCCTACGATAACGGCGTCCTGTACGTGACGTCCGGCCTGGGTGTGCTGAGCGCGCTGGACGCGACGACGGGCGAGGAGCTGTGGCGGATGGGCGTGCGCGTGCCGATCCATTCCGCCCCGACCGTCGCAGATGGCCGCGTCTTCGCCATCACGGACGATAACGAGATCATGGCCTTCGACGCCCGCGACGAAGGCACGGTCCTCTGGACCTATCAGGGTATCGTGGAAACGGCGCGCATGCTGACCGTGCCCGCTCCGGCCGTTTTCAACGACGTCGTCATCGCGCCGTTCTCCTCGGGCGAACTGGTCGCGCTGCGTGTGCAGAATGGCGGCGTGCTCTGGCAGGACGCGCTGGCGTCCTCCACGCGCCTGACGCCGCTGGCCGCGCTGAACGACATCGCTTTCGGTCCCGCCATCGCGGACGGCTACGTCGTCGCCACGGCGCAGTCCGGCGTCATGACGGCGTTCGATTTCCGCACGGGCCAGCGTGTCTGGACCCAGCCCGCGGGCTCCATCGGCATGCCGTGGATCGCCGGGGACTTCATCTTCACCGTCACGACGGACGGACAACTGGCCGCCCTGTCCAAGATCGACGGCTCGGTCGTCTGGATCCAGCAGCTCGAGAACTTCAAGAAGCCTGAGAAGCGCAAGGGTCGCATCGTCTGGACGGGTCCCGTCCTGGCGGGCGAACGCCTCGTCGTCGTGTCGAGCCGTGGTCGCATGGTCATCGTAAACCCGTATAACGGCGCCGTCATTGAGGAACGCAAGGTCGGCGACGCCGTCATGGTCCCGCCGATCATCGCGAACGAGACGGTCTACCTGCTCAACGACAAAGCCAAGCTGATCGCGCTCCGGTGAGTGAGGACCTTGAACTGGCGTCCGGGGATGAGGCTGTAGAGCCGACGTTGCGCGCTCCGCGCATCGCCGTGGTCGGCCGCCCGAACGTCGGCAAATCCACGCTGTTCAACCGCATGGCGGGCAAGAAGCTCGCCATCGTCGACGACACGCCCGGCGTGACCCGAGACGTGCGCGAAGCCCGCAGCAAGATGCGCGGCCACTCACTGACCCTGCTCGACACGGCGGGTTACGAGACCGCCAAAGGCGACAAGCTCGAAGCTCGGATGCGCGCTGGCACGGAAGGCGCAGTCCACGACGCCGATATCG
>CAYULR010000344.1:0-2803 GCA_964445685.1 uncultured Algimonas sp. | reverse complement strand
GCCCAGAACCTCGAGCGACACGCCGTCATGGGCGAGCGCATCGGCGATCAGGTTGCGGTGGCGTTCCTGCGTGTAAGGCGCGAAATAGGCGTAATGGACGCTGTCGAGCGCGGGCGTGTGTTCGATGACCAGCGCGCCGTCCACGTAGGAGGTCGGCACGCGCGTCCAGTCCTCGCGGTCTTCCGTCATGCAGGCCCGGTAGTCTTTCCAGCCACCCGGATAAGCTGCCTCGCCTGCATTCTCGATCACGAGGCGCAGCGGCACGCCTTTCGCGCCTGCCACGCGGAAGTGGAACCACTGGAAGAAGTGGCTGTCTTTATCGTTGCGGATGCGCAGTCGGACGTTGGACGGGTCGGACGCGTCGACCACCTCGATATTGCCGGAGTCGAAAGCGTCGTTGATTGAAAGCGTCATGGTGTCGTTCCCGGTCAGGCGGTGAAATCGTTGGGAGCCGAGGCGGCCGTGTCGATGGCGGTGGGCAGGGCGTTCGCGTCGAGGCCTTTCCAGAAGACGCGCCAGTCGCCGCTCTTCTGCAGGCCGTCGCACGTCGCCACATACCAGTCGTTGAAAGGGTTTTCCGCGCGCGAGCGCCAGAAGAAGCGGGGCAGTTCCTCGGACACGCGGTCCCACACATCGCGGGCGAGGCCTTCGCCGCGCGCTTCCGGCACGACCCAGAACTTGGACATGTAGGCCTGGTCCGCCAACCGGGTGAAGATCGCCCCGGCGCGGAAATCCGGTTCCAGGAAGGCGACGTCCACGGGTCGGTCCAGAACGTCGGGCTGCAGGCTCTTGCCGAAGGCGCGGCCGATCGCATCCGCCAGGGCCGGGCGGGCCGCCTCGTCCAGCGTGTCGTGCCGCACGATGGCCGCCCCGCGCCGGATCAGCGTGCCGGAGCCTTTGGTCGTGAACAACTCGCTCAGCAGGTTCAGCGGCGATGCGAGAACGTAGCTGCGGCGGCCCTCATTCGCGTCCTGTTCGATGCGCCGGATCGTGTTCAGGAACGTCACCTGCCCGGGCGTCGCGGCTTCGCGGTCCAGATAGGCGTCGATCTCCGCCAGGCGCAGGTTACGGCGGCGCACCCCGGCCTGCGCCAGCCCGCCGGAAGGCTGCAGCGAGACGATCTTGTTGGGGCGCAGATCGTTGACCAGCTTCACCAGCCCGCCCTGCCCGCGCCGCTCGGTCATTTCGAGGATCGGAATGATGCCGGATTGCGCGCGGCGGCGGATTTCCGCGATCAGGCCGTAGGTCTTGGTGTTCAGCTTCGCGACCTTTACCCCGGAGCTGTCCAGATCGCGCATCAGCCGTTGCGCCTGGAATTTAATAGACGTCGGATTATCGTCCATCGCCCCGATCAACAGGGTCGGCGCCAGACCCAGATTGCTCAGGATCTGCAGGTTGGAGACGAGCGATTCCAGCAGCGGATTGTTCAGCACGCGCGGGTCCAGCAGGATGAGCGCGAACCGTTCCGGGTCGTCCTTGGCGAACAGTTCTGCGTAGAACTTCGCCTCCTGCACCGCGCCCACGGCGGAAAGCGACGACAGGACCGTCTGGCGCACGCCGCTCACGACAGCACACCAGACAGCAGTGCGGCGTAGCGCGCGCGGGCGGCGTCCAGCTGCGCAATGGCAACATACTCATCCGGGCGGTGCGCCTGTTCCAGGTCGCCGGGGCCATAGACGACGCAATTGATTCCAGCCGCGCTCAGCATGGCGGCCTCGGTCCAGTAGGGAAGATCGACAATGGGTTCGCTCGTGAAGACAGGGGTGAAGTCCTGCGGATCTAGGCTGGAAAATGGCACGAATTTGACGAGCGTGTCCGTTTCCACAGTCGCATCGGCCGCACGGGCCATGGCGAGCAGGTCGGCTTCGCGCACATCCACATCGTCGCCGGGCGGCGGACGCATGGACACCCAGGCGGACGCGCTGGTGGGAATGACGTTGTAGGACCCGTCGGAGCGGATATCGCCGATGTTGACGCAGAGCCCCTGGAAGGGCGCTTCGCCGAAGCTGGCGTACGTCTCCTTGTAGTCGCCGAGCGCGGCGGCAAAACGTGCGGCGCGGAGCAGCGGCGCGGGCGTCGTGTCGGACAGGCTGCTATGCCCGCCCGGTCCGGCGAAAGCGGCGCTGAACCCCAGCATGCCCCGGTGCGCGCGACCCACGCGGCAGGAGGTCGGTTCACACACGACGGCGCGCTTTACGCCCTCCACATGGCCGCGCTCGATGATGGCGGGCATGACTTCGGAGCCGTGCTCCTCGTCGCCGGACAGCAGGATGGCGGCATTGCGCGGCGTGCCGTCCTCCAGCGCGGACAGGATCGCGGCGGCCGCGCCCTTGATGTCCGACGTGCCGAGCCCGTAGGCGCGGCTTTCTTTCAGCTGCAGGTCCAGCGGATCGGCCGTCCACCCCTTCCCGCTGGGCACCGTGTCGATGTGGACATTCAGCAGCGTGTCCGGACGCCCCCAGACGGCGAGGACGAACGCACTGTCTGACTTGCCACGCGACCGGGGCACGGTTTCCATGATCAACCGGTCCGGCGCATGCTGGGCCAGCTGGTCGCGCAACCACGCCACGCAGGCCACTTCGTCGCCCGTGCCGTTGCGCGTGTCGAACGCGACGAGATCGCGGAGAATGTCGATGTGCGAGTTCACGGGCATTTCTATGGCCGCGCCGTATGGGCGTTTCAACTGCCTTAACTCGCGCGAACCGGGATAGGACTGGAAATTATCGTGGGCTGTGCCTATGTATATCGGGCTGGCTTGCCAGATATGACGATAAACGCGCGTGTAATAAGCGGACTGGACCCG
>CAYULR010000343.1:0-2803 GCA_964445685.1 uncultured Algimonas sp. | reverse complement strand
TACGGAACCCAACCGGGATAAGCGCGGACGTATCTCGCCATCCAACCCACCGCCCCCGCCGATAGCCCGTCCCCGGCATTTATTGCCGGGGCCTGGTTGAAGGCTTCCTCACAAGCCGCGTCTTGTGTCCCAGTTCTCGACCAGACCCCGGCAACACGTGCCGGGGACGGCGTAGAAGAAGATCCACACCATCTCCCCCTTCCCCTTCGCTCATCCCCGCGAAGGCGGGGATCCAGGCCATAGCAGGTCAGAGACCTCACGAGTCTTCCGTGAGCTGGATTCCCGCCTTCGCGGGAATGAGCGAAAGGGGGAGAGGTTCCCCCAACAAATAAGGTCGACGCCATGGCGTCGACCTTATTTGCTTGCGAAGAGAGTTCCCCCTCGCGTCCTTTGGGGACGCGCCGCTGCGCGGAGGTTTGCGACGAACGATTTCATCGTTCTTAAACCTCTACGAGGACGCAAACCTGTGGGGCTAGAGTAGTACTCTCCCCGCAACAGCATCCAACTTCGCCACCAGCTCCCCGTCCCGCGCATCGGGCCCCGTAATGATGGCCACGTCGAGGTTCGTCTCGATCCCGCTGGGGCACGCCGTGCGTTCGACGCCTGCCAAGCTCTCGCACAGCGTTCTGACCGCCTGCCCGGCGGTGGCGGCGTTCTGTTGCAGGATGGCGATGACGCTCGCCACGTCGACGCTGCCGTGGTCCGGGTGCCAGCAATCATAGTCGGTTACCATGGCCAGCGTCGCGTAGGGCAGCTCGGCTTCGCGGGCGAGCTTGGCTTCGGGCATGTTGGTCATGCCGATCACGTCGCAACCCCAGCTGCGGTAGAGCTCGCTCTCCGCGCGGGTGGAGAATTGCGGGCCTTCGATGGTGATGTAGGTTCCGCCGCGGTGCACGGTCGCGCCGGCCGCTTCGGCGGCGTCGGAGGCAAGGCCGGACAGACGGGCGCAGACCGGGTCGGCGACGCTGACATGGGCGACGCAGCCGGGGCCGAAGAAGCTTTTCTCGCGGCTGTGGGTGCGGTCGATGAACTGGTCCACGGCGACGAAATGGCCGGGCGCGTACTGTTCCTTCAGCGATCCCACGGCGGAGATGGACAGAACGTCCGTGCAGCCCGCCCGCTTCAGCGCGTCGATGTTGGCGCGGTAGTTGACCGAAGTCGGCGACAGGGCGTGACCGCGTCCGTGGCGCGGCAGGAAGCGCAGGCGCACGTCGCCATAGTCGGCGAACAGGATGTCGTCGGACGGCGCGCCCCACGGCGTGTCGATGCTGACCCATTGCTGGTTTTCCAGCCCATCGATGGCGTAGAGGCCGGAGCCGCCGAGAATGCCGAGGGTCCATTGGGTCATGTCGATACTCCGCTCGTCCCGGCGCAGGCCGGCATCCATTCTATGTGGGATCTAGTCGGTCACTTGGCTTGGATTCCGGCCTGCGCCGGGATGAGCGGTTTCTAAGGCCTAATGACCACCTGGAACCGCGGCTGCGTCCAGCTTGAACACCCGGTCGCAATATTTGCAGATCACGAAGTCGTCTTCGCCCATGTCCAGCCAGGTCACGGGATGGCCGAGCGCACCGCCTCCGCCGTCGCATTTGACCCGCTTGCGGCTGACCAGGACGACGTCTTTTTCATCGGCTTCGAGGCTGGGCTTGGGCGAGATATACTTGGCGACCATGGCGCGGCGCTCCTGAACCCCGGATCATCGTCCGGGTGGTTGTAGTTGTGCGGCCCCGCGTCTAAGCGCGGACACTATGCAAGACAAGTCATTAGACCCATCCTCGCAGGGCCCGGCCGCCATCGAACTGATCGGCCTGTCCAAGACCTACGCCGCGTCCAAGAAAGCCCCGGCCAAGACCGCCCTGCACGGCATCGACCTGACCGTGCCGCGCGGGTCGATCTTCGGCCTTCTGGGCCCGAACGGGGCGGGCAAGTCGACGGCGATCAACATCCTCGCCGGACTGGTCAACAAGACGTCCGGCACGGCGCGCATCATGGGCCACGACATCGTCACGGACACGCGCGCCGCCCGCGCCTCCATCGGCATCGTCCCGCAGGAAATCGCGATGGACGTCTTCTTCACCCCGCATCAGGCGCTGGAACTGCAAGCGGGCTATTACGGCGTGCCGAAGGCGGAGCGCCGCAGCGACGAGATCCTCGAAGCACTCGGCCTGAGCGATAAGCGCGACGCCTATGTGCGGCAACTGTCGGGCGGAATGAAACGCCGCCTGCTCATCGCGAAAGCCCTCGTCCACAATCCGCCCGTGCTGATCCTCGACGAACCCACGGCGGGCGTGGACATCGAACTGCGCCGCCAGCTCTGGGACTATGTCCAGGTGCTGCACGAACGCGGCACGACGATCATCCTGACGACGCACTATCTGGAAGAGGCCGAGGAGCTCTGCGACCAGATCGCGATCATCCACCAGGGGCGCATTGTGGCCAACGAGAGCAAGGGCTCGCTGCTATCGCGCATGGACAAGCGGATGCTGGTCATCACGCCGACCGAAGCGCTCACGGGCGTGCCGGACAGCCTGTCGGACCTCGACGCGACCCTCGACGAGGACAAGCTGGTTCTGTCCTACCGGAAGGGCGCGGACTCGGTGACGGGGCTGCTGAACCGGGTGAAGGAGGCGGGGCTGTCCATCGACGACCTGCGCACCGACCAGCCCGACCTGGAGGACGTCTTCCTGCAGCTGACCTACGGCTCCGATGTCGCAGCGTAGGGCAAGCTAGATGACGCCCAACTACCGCATCGGACTGCTCGGCGCGTCGCGCATCGCGCCGCTCGCCATCATCCAGCCCGCCC
>CAYULR010000342.1:2399-2811 GCA_964445685.1 uncultured Algimonas sp. | reverse complement strand
GTGGGATTATTCAGTGTCACGGGCACCATGCTGGTCACATCGATCTCGATGAGCACGCCAAAGATCAGCTCGGTCGCGCGCACCGCGTCCTGCAACAAATCGGCCAGCGTATCGCGCACCTCGGTCGCCGTCGTGCGCATTGTCCCCTCGATCCGGACTGTATCGGGCAGGATATTGCGGGCCGTACCGCCTTGGATCAGGCCAAAGGAAATCACTCCTGTGTGGCGTGCGTCAAAGCTGCGCGTGGCGGCCTGCTGAACGGATGAGATCAGATGGGCGGCAGCTGCGACGGCATCCTGCCCGGTATGCGGCATCGACCCATGCGCACCTTGCGCCCGGATCGTGATATCGATGTTGTCCGCAGAAGACAGGGCCGCTGTCGCTGGCACACCGACTTGACCCACTGGAAGGT
>CAYULR010000342.1:0-2389 GCA_964445685.1 uncultured Algimonas sp. | reverse complement strand
ATCGCAGGGGAACCGCTCGAAGAGGTCGTCTGCGATCATTGCGCGTGCACCGGTGAGGAGTTCTTCGGCAGGCTGGAAGATGAAGCGAATTGTACCGTCGAAATCCCGATGCGCCGCGAGATAGGCGGCGGCGGTGAGTGCGGTGACCATGTGTCCGTCATGCCCGCAGCCGTGAAACCGGGTGGGAATTTCGGACGCGTAGCTGACCGAGGCTTTCTCCTTCATCGGTAGAGCATCAAGTTCTGCCCGAAAGGCAATACAACGTCCTGGTGCAGCAGGTGACGCATCTTGACCATGCAAGGTCCCGACGACGCCCGTGCCGCCGATGCCAGTCACTACAGTGTAACCGAGGTCGGTCAGCCGCTCCGCGACAAAGGCCGCCGTCCGCACCTCTTCGAAGCCGATTTCCGGGTGGCGATGCAGGGTCTGCAGCCATTCTTTTGACGTATTGCGTTGCGTCTCGTACCAGGTGGGAAACATCTTCGCGGGCTCCGATTCATCTCAATTTGAGAATATTGCACGGAGATACTTGTCCGGCAAGATAGTTTCTTGTTAAGACTATTTCGTGTAGAAATCAGGGTAAGACGTGATACCTTTTTGGTATCGACGACAGGAGAAGCGGATCGTGCAGACCGACAAGACATTCAAGAATGAGCGCCTGACGTACAGACTGAACATCGTCGCCCAAGAAGCGATTCAGGCCAACGACGAGATTTTTCTGCGAGAGACGGGATGTCGGATACGCGATCTGCGCGTGCTGCGTTTGATCGATGATAGGCCGGGCACGACTTTCGCAGAAATCGCAAAAATAACAGGTTTCGACAGAAGCTTGACGTCGAGAATCATCCAGAATTTGATCAGCGCCGGTCTGATCGAACGAGAAAACTCAACCGAAGACGCGCGCGTTTTCCTGCTCTCCACAACGGCAAAGGGCAAGGAGGTTCGACAAGTGGCACGCCGATTGTCTGATCGGCTAGAGGTGATCCTGACGGACCCGCTATCGTCACAGGAGATGCGGGCGTTCAACGAAATCCTTGCCCGTCTTGGGGCCTGGGTGACCTCGGAAGACTACCGAAATGCACTCGCCAAAGAACCACAAAAAGATGCAGTCTAAAATAGTCTTGACGTGAAACTAATGTCAGTCTAGACCTATTGCAGCCTACCAAGCTGTCACAGGAGAGGCCGATCACTCGGCGCCGAAGGAGCAACCCCCCGGAACCTCTCAGGCAAAAGGACTGTGATTAGCATGGGCGTCTGAAGCCCCCTGTGGAGCCTCCGCAACCCCCGCCATAGGGGATTGGACCTGTCATCCGGCAGGACGAAACCTTGGGTCGCGGGAGGATGCCATGACCAGAATTGCCGTAATCGGCGCCGGAATTACCGGCGTAACCACAGCCTCGAGCCTGATGGACAGGGGCTATGACGTCACCTTGTTCGATCGCAATCGTTATGCCGCGATGCAGACATCTTTCGCCAATGGGGGGCAGTTGTCGGCCTCGAATGCCGAAACCTGGAACCGTTGGTCCACGGTTTTCAAGGGCATGAAATGGATGATGACCCGGGGCGCGCCGCTTCTCGTCAACCCCAAGCCGAGCTGGCACAAATACAGTTGGATGGCCGAGTTCGTGGCGTCGATCCCGCAGTACCGGGCGAACACCGTCGAGACGACTCGCATGGCGATTGCTGCGCGGGGTCTGCTACGGGAAAAGGCGGAGCGTCATGGGTTCGATTTCGACTGCGAGAACCGTGGCATCCTGCACATCTATACGACCAAGGCAGAGTTCGATCACGCCACCCAGGTCAATGAGCTGCTCGCCGAAGGCGGGCTCGAGCGCCGCGCGGTGGCGCCCGAAGAGGTCCGCCTGATCGAGCCGGCGCTGAGCGGCGATTTCTACGGCGGCTACTACACCGAGAGCGATTTCACCGGCGACATTCACCGCTACACGACGGGTCTTGCCAAATCCATCGAGAAAGGTGGGGCGGTTTTGCGCTTTGGCACTGATGTCGATGCGCTGAAGGTAGACAAGAACGAGGTCCGGCTGACCTGGAGCCGGAACAACGAAAGTCAGACCGAAACTTTCGACGCGATCGTCGTTTGTGCGGGTGTCGAAAGCCGGACCATCGCGGCGCAGCTTGGCGACCGGGTGAATGTCTATCCGGTCAAAGGCTATTCGATCACCGTTCGCCTTGATGACGAGGAAAGCCAGCAGTCCGCGCCCTGGATCAGCTTGCTCGATGACGAGGCCAAGGTCGTGACCAGCCGTCTGGGCAAGGACCGGTTCCGCATCGCCGGCACGGCTGAGTTTAACGGATATAACCTCGACATCCGGGATGACCGGGTACGCCCGCTGGTGAAGTGGTGCGAACGGTTCTTCCCCGGGGTCAGCAC
>CAYULR010000341.1:2621-2830 GCA_964445685.1 uncultured Algimonas sp. | reverse complement strand
ATGCTGGCCAATGCCGGCGTGACGACCTACCTCCACGACACCTACTACGTCGTGGCGCACTTCCACTACGTGCTGTCCATGGGTGCGGTCTTCGGCATCTTCGCGGCCTGGTATTATTGGTACGGCAAGATGTTCGGTCACCACTATAACGGTTTCCTGGCCCGCCTTCACTTCTGGCTGTTCTTCATCGGCGTGAACGTGATCTTCTT
>CAYULR010000341.1:0-2611 GCA_964445685.1 uncultured Algimonas sp. | reverse complement strand
CAGCACTTCCTCGGCCTGAACGCCATGCCGCGCCGCTACGTCGACTACCCGGTGGAGTTCGCCTTCTGGAACCAGGTCAGCTCCTGGGGTGCTCTGATCACGCTGGCCTCGGTCGCCGTGTTCTTCCTGGTCGTCATCGAAGCGATCCTGATGCGCAACAAGCGCAAGGTCGGTGCGAACTACTGGGGCGAAGGCGCCACGACGCTGGAATGGACCCTGTCCAGCCCGCCGCCCTACCACCAGTTCAGCGTGCTGCCGCGCATCGACGATGGTGACCGCGACGCGCACCTGGAAGTGGATGCGGCCTACGCGGACGGGACCAAGACCTAAGCGGCCCCGATGACATCCACATCGACCCAAACGACTGGAGGGGCCGCGTCGGAAACGACCGCGGCCCTTTCCGCATCTCCCGCCGGGATCGGCGCAGGCCTCTCCCTCGCCGGGCCGGGGGACTATTTCGCGCTGATGAAACCGCGCGTGATGAGCCTGGTCGTCTTCACGGCGATCTGCGGCCTGCTGCTCGCGCCGGGCTCGCTGTCCGGCTCCATCGGGCTGGGCTCGGCCGCCATCGCGATCCTGTGCATCGCCGTCGGCGCAGGCGCGTCGGGCGCGCTGAACATGTGGTACGACAGCGACATTGACGGCGCGATGGCCCGGACCTCGCAGCGCCCCATCCCCAAAGGCGTGCTGACCCCGCGCGCCGCGCTCGGCTTCGGCATGGTCATGTCGGTTGCTTCGGTCTGGCTGTTGCTGGTGGCGACGAATTGGGTGGCGGCCGCGCTGCTCGCCTTCACCATCTTCTTCTATCTCGTCATCTACACCATTTGGCTGAAGCGCAGCACGCCGCAGAACATCGTCATTGGCGGCGCGGCCGGCGCGTTCCCGCCCATGGTCGCCTACGCTGCCGTGACGGGGACCGTCACGTTTGATTCCGTCATCCTGTTCTGCATCATCTTCTTCTGGACCCCGCCGCACTTCTGGGCGCTCGCGCTCTACAAGCAGACGGATTACGGTCGCGTCGGTATTCCGATGATGCCCAACGTGAAGGGCGCGAAGCGCACCCGCGCGGAAATCCTCGCCTACAGCCTGCTGCTCTTCGTGCTGACGCTCTGGCCGTGGCAAACGGGGCTGGGCGGCCCGGTCTACGGCGTGTCCGCGCTGATCCTGTCGGGCATTTTCCTGGCGCTGGCGTGGCGTGTCTTCCGGTCGCAGGCGGGCGACAAGCCTTCCGACGCGGATGCCGGAACCCTATATGCCGTCAGGAGCGGGAACAAAGCGGCGCGGAACCTCTTCGCCTATTCCATCCTGTACCTGTTCGCCCTGTTCGCTGTGCTGACAGTCGACCACCTCTTCTTCGTCGGAGCTTAAGCCATGAAGGAATACAGGAACACACCGACCGAGTTCGCCGAACCGACGCGCGAGGAAATCCGCGCCCGGTCCTGGCGCAACGTCGCCATCGCGGTCGGCCTGCTGGGCTTCATGCTGCTGGTCGCGGCTTCGGTCGTGATGCGCTCGCCAGTCTAGGGAAAGGAAGAGGTCATGACGTCCAACACCAAGACCAAGATCCTGCTGTCCTCTATCGCGGTGGGGATGCTCAGCCTCGGCTTCTTTTCCAAGACGCTCTACGACACGTTCTGCCGGATCACCGGATTCGGCGGCACGCCGGTCCTCGCCGAAAACGCCGACAACCTCTCCGTTATCCTCGACCGCAAGGTGACGGTGAAGTTCGACACCAATGTCAGCCCCGACCTGCCGTGGGAGTTCACGCCCGTGGAGCGCGGCATGGACGTCAATCTGGGCCAGACAGGCCTGGCCTACTATTCGGTCAAGAACACGTCCGACCGCCCCGTGACGGGCGTCGCGACCTTCAACGTCACCCCGGTCAAGGCCGCGCCCTACTTCGTGAAGACGGAATGTTTCTGCTTCACCGACCAGACGCTGCAGCCAGGCGAGGAAGTCACCATGCCGGTGCTGTTCTTCGTGGATCCCGAAATGGACGCCAGCCCGCGCCATAACGATGTGCGCGAAGTCGTCCTCAGCTACACATTCTTCCCGTCGGAAAGCCAGCCGGAGAACGCGACCGCGAGCCGCCCGGTCGAGGCCCTGCGATAGGAACACTCAGCGCCGAAAGGCCGTAATTGACACACGGCGCACAGTTGCGCCCAAAAACCGTCGTCGGTATAGGCGGCGCAAGAAACACATCTCCGCCCCTTGCGGATGATCGGAAGGACCTCGCTCATGGCTGGTGCCGTCGAACACGACTATCATATTCTCCCGCCCAGCCCGTGGCCGTTCCTGGCCGGTGTGGCCGCCCTGATCTGGGGTCTGGGCATGGTCGTCTTCTTCACCGGGCTCGTCCCGCGTGGCGGCGACAGCGCCATGATGGAATTTTTCTTCGCCCGTGGCCTGGACACGATCCAGGGACGCGAAGGCTCTGGCGGCGGTTGGATCATCCTGCTCGTCGGCTGCCTGGCCGGTGCCTACGTCATGTATGGCTGGTGGCGCGACGTGGCGGCCGAGTCCGCCCGCGGCGAACACACGCCCGTCATCGACCTGGGCCTGCGCTACGGCATGATCATGTTCATCATGCAGGAAGCCATGTTCTTCGTCG
>CAYULR010000340.1:2232-2840 GCA_964445685.1 uncultured Algimonas sp. | reverse complement strand
GGTCGTCGTCGCCCACGCAGCAGACATTGTTCGACCCCTGCGCCAGCAGGCGCAGCCAGAGATACTGCGCGACGTTCGTATCCTGATACTCGTCCACGAGGAGGTAGCGGAACTTGTCGTGGAATTTCTTCAGGACGTCCGGGTTCTTCTGGAAGATGGTAATGTTGTGCAGCAGCAGGTCGCCGAAATCCACGGCGTTGAGGATTTTCAGCCGCGCCTGGTAGGTCGCATAGATCTTCACGCCCTTGCCTTCGGCGAAGGCATGGCCATCATCCGCGCCGAGCTTGTCGGGCGTGAGGCCCTTGTTCTTCCAGCCATCGATCAGGCTCGCCATGTAGCGCGCCGTCCAGCGTTTGCTGTCGATGCCTTCCGCCTCGATGACTTGTTTCAGCAGGCGGACCTGGTCGTCCGTGTCGAGGATGGTGAAACTGCTCTTCAGGTCCACGAGCTCCGCATGGATGCGCAGGATCTTGGCCGCGATGGAGTGGAAGGTGCCGAGCCACGGCATCCCTTCCATCTGTTCGCCCATCAAATGCCCGACGCGTTCGCGCATCTCGCGCGCGGCCTTGTTGGTGAAGGTGACGCAGAGCAGTTCGTTCGGCTGGGCC
>CAYULR010000340.1:1513-2222 GCA_964445685.1 uncultured Algimonas sp. | reverse complement strand
CGCATTTCGCGCGCCGCTTTATTTGTGAAGGTCACGGACAGGATCTGCGACGGGAAGGCGAGGCGGTTGCGGATGATGTGCGCCAGGCGCGTCGTCAGCACACGGGTCTTGCCCGTTCCGGCACCGGCCAGGACCAGAAGCGGCCCTTCCGTGGTCAGCACGGCTTCGCGCTGTTCCGGATTCAATCCGTCCAGATAGTCCGCCGAGGTGTCGGCGACGCGGACCGGCATGGCACGCGCGGAAATCGATCCTGCGGACACAGGCGCGGGCGGCGCGGGTTGGAACGAATCGGACGAAGACATGACGCTCAGAACATAGGGACAACATTCCGCCGTGGCGAGGGGCGCTTTACCGCGCCGGACGCCGCACCTACATGAAGGACATGCTCGGCGGTCTCTACAATACCGATATCCTGTCCCTGTCCGCGACGCTGCGGGACGAACGGCTGAATGCGCCCGACGGGACGGCCCGGACGGTCAGCAAGTTGTGCGGCTCCGAGGTCGAAGCCGACGTCGCGATGAAGGACGGGCACGTGTCCGACATCGCCCTTCGGGTGGAAGCCTGCGCCCTCGGCCAAGCCAGTGCGGCCATCCTGCGCGAAGCCGTCATCGGCGCGAGCGGACAGGAAGTGCAGGCCGGACGCGACGCGCTGTGGGCGATGCTGAAAGACGGTGGCGACTCGCCGTCCGGCCGCTTCGGAAAGCTCGCC
>CAYULR010000340.1:0-1503 GCA_964445685.1 uncultured Algimonas sp. | reverse complement strand
GCTGCAAAGCGTCCGCGACTATCCCGCCCGGCATCAGAGCGTCATGCTGGCCTGGGATTCGGTCCTGGGAGCCATGGCTGCGGCGAAAGACGGGAACGGAGTCGCATGAACTTCCGTTAATGCTTCCAAGAGCGCTTTTGCTCGGACATTCTTGGGAGAGAGCCAATGCTACGTTGGGCCATCATTTTTCTTGTCGTCGCGATCCTCGCGGCCGTTCTCGGTTTTGGCGGCATCGCCGGCGCCGCCGCCGGTATCGCGAAGATCCTGTTCTACATCTTCGTTGCGCTGTTCGTGCTCGGCCTGATCATGCACCTTGTGAAGAAGGCCTAGAGCCAGGACACAAAAAGCCCGGGAGATCGTCCCGGGCTTTTCTTTATCGGATGACGGTGTCCGCCGGATCGTCCGTGTCGATATCCTCGATCGTGACGGTCCCGAGAAGCCCGCGCTTTTGCAGCTCTTCATACTTGTCGTGCTGTTCCCGCAAGGCGCGCTGCATGGTCGAGCTGATGACCTGTCCTTCCCGGCGGTCCGTGATCTGCAGCAGCCCAGCCGGTATGCGGTTCCCGCGCCCCCCGGTCAGGTCGGCCACGATGTATTCGTACTGTTTGGCCCTGACGGGACTCCGGTCCGCGCCCAGCTCCTCGCGCAACTCGGCTTTCAGCAGCCCGTTCAGGTGGCTCCTCATATCCGCGTCGAAGTCGGGGAAGAAGAACGGAGCCGCATCGCGGTAGAGCCGGGACACGGACGGACCCGTGCGGCCCATTTGGAACCCCCGCAGCGAATTGGCGAACTCGTCAGCCGACGCCCGCAATGTCCGCCGCAGCGTCTCCGACGTATAGGCCGTCCGCTGGAGCGAGGGGGAGCCAATGTCGCCGTGGAAAAAGCCGTACATCACGACCGGGTCGGACCAGTTGCGGTAGACGATGTCTTCGCGGATGTTGCGCAGTGACAGCGGCACGCCCTTGATCGTCACCCATTTCGTGTCGTGAAAGCGCTGGCCGTCCTCACCCTCGATACGCGCCGGGCGCATGACAGGGTAGCGATTGGCGATTTCCGTGACCACGATCGCATTGTGCAGGTTCAGCCAGTAAGCCAGCTGTTCGTTGCGGGGCAGGGTGGAGATGTCGCGCGCATTTCCGAGCGAAACAAGGTCATCGACATACTGGTTCAGCTGGACGAGCAGCTCGCCTTCGATCTCCTCGAACACGACCTTGTTGCCTTCCAGGCGGTAGGGCGACCTGTGGCCCATGGCGAACCGCGTCCCGGTCAGCGCCCGGGGACGCCTTGCTTTCTCACGCAGGCTGGGCCCGCCATAGGTCAGGATGCCTTTCAGGACCCGGTCCCAGTCGGAAAAGTCCAACCGTGTGGTGGTGGCGGGTCGTGGCGCGAAAGTCTCGTAGGCCGGTGCCGAAGATGTGGACGCGGCCGTGTCCGCGCTCAGCGGCGAGGAAATGGCCAGGTTAGCCATGCTGGGCGAAGCGAGCGCGAGGAGGAACACCGCCA
>CAYULR010000339.1:0-2843 GCA_964445685.1 uncultured Algimonas sp. | reverse complement strand
GGACAGCATCCTGTATGCGGCCTGCTTCGACGCCAATGGCGGCGTGTTCGAGCCACTGCTTGGGCCCGAGGACGCGATCGTGTCGGACAGCCTGAACCACGCCTCGATCATCGACGGCATCCGCCTGTGCAAGGCCAAGCGCTACCGCTACGCCAACAACGACATGGCCGATCTCGAAGCTCAGCTGAAGAAGGCGAGAGAAGACGGCGCGCGCCACATCATGATCGCGACGGACGGCGTGTTCTCCATGGACGGCACGATCTGCAACCTCGAAGGCGTGGTCGCGCTGAAGAAGAAGTACGACGCACTCCTCATGGTCGATGACTGCCACTCGACAGGTTTCCTGGGTGAGACGGGCAAGGGCACGGCCAGCCATTGCGGCGTGGACGGCGGGGTCGACATCCTGACCGGGACCCTCGGCAAGGCGCTGGGCGGGGCCATGGGCGGCTTCACCTGCGCGCGCCAGGAAGTGGTCGACATGCTGCGCCAGCGCTCCCGGCCTTATCTGTTCTCCAACTCGCTCGCGCCCAATCTGGTCGGGGCGAGCATCAAGGCCATCGAGCTGGCGCGCGAGGGCGACACGCTGCGCACCCGCCTGTTCGAGAACGCCAAGCGGTTCCGCGCGGGCATGAGCGAGGCGGGCTTCGAACTGCTGCCGGGCGAGCACCCCATTATTCCGGTCATGCTGCACGATGCGAAGCTGGCACAGGAGATGAGCGCCCGCCTTCTGGACGAAGGCATCTACGTGGTCGGCTTCTTCTACCCGGTCGTCGGCAAGGGCCTGGCGCGGATCCGCACGCAGATGAGCGCGGCCCACACGCCGGAACAGATCGACCAGTGCATCGCCGCCTTCACAAAGGTCGGGCGGGAACTGGGCGTCATCTAACCCTTTCGGTTAGGCCCCGATGTGATGCAGGCAGAACGCGAAGATCAGGCCGACCGTCACGGCGATGCCCGTCATGTGGCGGTCTTTCTCGTAGGCTTTGGGGAAGACTTCCACGGCGAGCGCGGCGATGACCGTGCCGCCCGCAAAGGCCTGCACGGCCGCCAGCAGCGAGTGCTGCATGGGCGAAACGAGAAAGTTGCCGATCAGAGCCGCTGCGACGAGCAGAACGGCCGCGCCCGTCCAGATGGCGAAGGCTCTTGCCTTGCTGAGACCGCCTGCGACCATGCGTTTCGCGCCGCCCGCCGCTTCGGGCAGGTTGGACAGGAAGATCGATCCGGCCAGCGCGGCGACGGCGGAGACGTCCGCGCTCATCAACGCCACGCCGAGAGCGAGGTTTTCCGGCACGCCGTCCAGCGTGACCGCTGCCAACAACCCGCCGCCCTTGTCGCCTTCAAAGCGCTTGTCGATCAGGTAGTTCACCCCGGTGAAGGTCAGGCCACCCGCCAGAATGGACCCCATCACGAGCGCCAGGCTCGCCCCCATTTCGGTGGCGGGCAGGATCAGTTCGAAACAGACGGCGACGACGAGCGCGCCGCCCGCCACCGCGATCAGGAACCCTTCCACCGCATCGTTCATCCATCCCGACAGGCCCAGCGCCGCGCCGAGCAGCAGCGCGGCCGTCACGATGGTGATCGTCAGAAGAAGCATGGCATAGCCTTATCAGGAGCCCCCAAATGGTGAAGACGATGCGCGCCCTGGTCAAGGCGAAGCCGGAAAAGGGCCTCTGGATGGAGGACGTCCCCGTACCGGAGATCGCGCCGAACGAGGTGCTGATCCGGATCGAACGGACTGCCATCTGCGGGACCGACATGCACATCTACAAATGGGACGAGTGGGCGCAGAAGAACGTGCCCGTCCCGCTCGTCGTCGGTCATGAATATGGCGGCACGGTCGCGGCGGTCGGCAGCACGGTCACCCGGGTCAAGGTCGGAGAGCGCGTCAGCGGCGAAGGCCATGTGGTGGGCCGCAAGTCGCGCAATGCGCGCGCGGGCCGTTTCCACCTGGACCCCGACACGAAAGGCATCGGCGTGAACCTGCCCGGCGCATTCGCGGACTATCTGGCCCTGCCGGAATTCAACGTCATTCCGCTGGGCGAGGATTTCGACATTGAAGTCGCCTCCATCCTCGACCCGCTCGGCAATGCGGTGCACACGGCGCTGGCCTACGACCTGGTCGGCGAGGACGTGCTGATCACGGGCGCGGGGCCCATCGGCATCATGGCGGCGGCCGTGTGCGAGCGGGCGGGCGCGCGGCGCGTGGTTCTCACCGACATAAACGACTGGCGGCTGGAGTTCGCCAAGACGATCACGACGCGCACGACCATGGTCAACACGATGGAGACCGACCTGCGTTCCGTCATGACGGAGCTCGGCCTGAGCGAGGGCTTCGATGTGGGCCTGGAGATGAGCGGCGCGAAGCCCGCTTTCGACCAGATGCTCGACACCATGCTGATGGGCGGGTCGATGGCGATGCTGGGCATTCCTGCGACGCCCTACCCGGTCGATCTGGGCCAGCTGGTCGGCAAGGCACTGACGTTGAAGGGCATCTATGGCCGGCAGATGTATGAGACCTGGTACAAGATGCTCGCCATGATCGACAGCGGCCTCGACATGAAACCCATGATCACCCACCGCTTCAAGGCGGACGAGTTCCAGCAAGCGTTCGACCTGATGGAAACGGGCAAGACAGGTAAAGTGATCCTGGATTGGACGGCATGAACAAAACTGCCCTCATCACAGGCGTGACGGGTCAGGACGGGTCGTACCTGGCGGAGCTGCTGCTGGAGAAGGGCTACCGCGTGCACGGGGTGAAGCGCCGGGCCTCGTCGTTCAACACGTCGCGCATCGACCATATCTACCAGGACCCGCACGAGGCGGACCCGCGCTTCACGCTGCAT
>CAYULR010000338.1:0-2850 GCA_964445685.1 uncultured Algimonas sp. | reverse complement strand
GTGTCTGGCCCAAGGCGGTGCCCCCAATTGACTACGCTTGTCGGAATACGGTTCACTCCCCACGTAGTCAACCGTAAATCCGGCAAACAGAAAAGCCGGGCTGGAAGGCCCGGCTCTCTGTGTTCGCTTGATGAGGTGGCTAGCCCGCAGGCCCCGTGCTCACCGCGACCATCGCGGCGCGCAGGGTCCGCTCCCCGATCGTGAAGCCTTGTTGCATCACGGCAGCCACATGACCCTTCTCGATCTCCGGGTGCGGGATGTTGGCGACGGCTTGGTGGACGTTGGGGTCGAACTTCTCGCCCGCGCCGGAAACGGGTTTCACGCCGTGGCGTTCCAGCACGCTCGTCAGTTCCTTTTCCGTCAGCTCGATGCCCGACACCAGGTTGCGGGCATTCTCGCCCAGCTCTTCGCGGGCCTGCCCGTCGATCGTGTGCAGCGCGCGGGTCAGGTTGTCGTAGACGGAGAGCACGTCGCCCGCGAACTTTTCCACGCCGTAGAGCTTGGCGTTCTGGACTTCGCGTTCGGAGCGCTTGCGGATGTTGTCGGCCTCGGCGCGCACGCGCAGCGCCTGGTCTTTCAGCGTGGCCAGCTCGGCTTCCAGCTCCGCAACTCGCGCGGAGTCGGTCGCCATCGGGTTCTCGACCTCCCCGTCCTCCATGACGGCTTCGGGATAGGGCGTCTCGTCCGCGTCGTCGGACACGACGTCCTTGTGCTGCTTCAGGAAGGCGTCCGCCGCCTTGCGCAGTTCGGCCTCGGTCGGCTTGCGCTCCATCTTGTCCGCGCCGCCCGCGTCGATCTGGGCCTGCAGCGCATCCCATTCGTCCATTTCATTCTTGCCAGACATGTCTGTGCTCGTCCTTCTAAGTGCGTCGCGTCAGCGTTTCGCCGACCAGTTTTGCCGTCAAATCCACCATCGGGATGACGCGGCCGTAATTGAGCCGCGTCGGTCCGATCACCCCCAGCGCCCCGAGCAGCTTGCCCTCGCGGTCGCGGTAGGGCGCGACCACCACGCTGGAGCTGCCGAGGGAGAAGAGCGGGTTCTCCGTCCCGATGAAAATCCTAACCCCGTCCGCATGTTCCGTCTGGTCCAGCAGGGAGATGAGTTCCTCCTTGCGCTCCAGATCCTCGAACAGCATCCGGATGCGTTCCAGATCGGCCTCCACGTTGGTTCGGGCGTCCAGATTGTCAAGCAGCCGTGCCTGTCCGCGCACGATCAATTTGCGCGACCGGGCGGGTTCGTCCGTCCAGGCGGCCAGGCCCTGCCGGACCAGCCCGGCGGCCGCCACGTCGATGGCGGCGCGGCCCTGTTCGATCTCGCCCAGAATGTCCAGCCGCGCTTCGCTCAGGCGGCGTCCCCGCAGACGGCGCGACAGGAAATTGCCCGCCCGCTCCAGGCTCGCCGACAACACGCCTTCGGGGCGCGGCATCAGACGGTTCTCCACGCGGCCGTCCTCATGAACCATGACGACTAGGGTGCGCCCGTCATCCAGCCCCACGAACTCCACATGCGACAGGGCCGACTCGGCCTTGGCCTCCGGGGCCAGCACCAGCCCGGCGCCGCCCGCCAATCCGGCGAGCAGGTTGGACGCCTCGGAAAAGACGCGGTCCGGCTCCCGGCCTCCGGCGGCGATCTGCGCTTCCAGCTGCTGGCGTTCGTCCGCGCCGATGTCCCCGAATTCCAGCAGCCCGTCCACGTAGAGCCGGAGCCCGATCTGCGTCGGCTGGCGGCCCGCGCTCACATGCGGGCTCTCCAGCAGGCCCATGCGCGTCAGCTCCGCCATGACCGACCGGATGGAGGCGGGCGACAGCGCGGTCCCGGACAGCGCCAGCGCCTTGGAGCCCACAGGCGATCCAGTCTCCAGATAGGCCGACACGACCGAGCCGAAAATCTCCCGCGCGCGCGCGTCGAGCTGCGTGAGCGGAAAGCTCGGCGGAAGTGTGGAGGGCGCGCTCATCGTTGCGCGCTATTTGGGCGGATGGGGCCGTCCCTGCAAGCGTTCACCTTGCCATCCGCCGCCACACGTCACAAAGCCCACCCGAATCAAGAACGGACCCGCCCTCATGACCTCGCCCACTGCCGACTCCCCAAGACCCGAATCCCGCGCCCCAGACGCCCTCCGCCCCGTTTCCATCGAGACGGGCGTGTCGCGCTACGCGGAAGGCTCCTGCCTCATCCGCTTCGGCCACACCCACGTGCTGGTCACGGCGAGCGTGGACGAGAATGTCCCGCGCTGGATGAAAGGCAAGGGGCGCGGCTGGGTGACGGCGGAATATGGCATGCTCCCGCGCTCGACCCACACGCGCAACGGCCGCGAGGCCGCGCGCGGCAAGCAGGGCGGACGCACGGTGGAGATCCAGCGCCTCATCGGGCGGAGCCTGCGCGCCGTGACGAACCTGGAGGCGCTCGGCGAACGCCAGATCGTGGTCGATTGCGACGTGATGCAGGCCGACGGCGGCACGCGCACGGCGGCCATCACCGGCGCCTGGGTCGCGCTCAGCCAAGCCTGCGCCAAGCTGGTCGCGGATGGGCTGATCGAAACGAACCCGGTGACCGCGCCCATGGCGGCCGTCAGCTGCGGCATCGTGGACGGCACCTGCCGGCTGGACCTGGAATATGTGGAAGACAGCGCCGCGCAGGCAGACGCGAATTTCGTGCTGACCGCGACGGGCGGCATCATCGAGGTCCAAGCCACGGCGGAAGACGAGCCGTTCACGGGCGAACAGATGGATGAACTGATGCGGCTGGCCCGGAAGGGCGTCGGGGAATTGTGTGAGATGCAGCAAGCCGCACTCTAGCCCCACAGGTTTGCGTCCCCGCAAGGGGTCTAAGAACGACGAAGTCGTTCGTCG
>CAYULR010000337.1:0-2870 GCA_964445685.1 uncultured Algimonas sp. | reverse complement strand
TCGGGATAGCTGACCCAGCACGGCGTCGGCACGATCACCTCGTCGCCCGGTCCGACTGTGACGGCGAGCGCGTTCCACAGCACCGCCTTGCCGCCCGGCCCGACGCTGATCTGGTCGAGACCGTAGGTCAGGCCGTTGTCGCGCGCGAACTTGTCGGCGACGGCCTGTTTCAGCTCCGTGATGCCGTCCGGCGCGGTGTAGCCCGTATGGCCGTCGCGCATGGCTTTCGCGGCGGCGGCGAGGATGTGGTCCGGCGGGGCGAAGTCCGGTTGGCCGACGCTGAGCGATATCACGCTCTGCCCGCTTTCGCGCATGTCGCGCGCGGCCTGCGTCATGGCCATGGTCGCGCTGGTGGAAACGCGCTGGATGCGGTCGGACAGATGCATAGTGATGGCGTGGCTAGCGCCGGGGCGATAGCGCGGCAAGCGCAAGGGTGATAGCGCGGCAAGCTATGTCCTTGCGCGAAAGCCTCGTCCTGCTGATGATCTGCACCATTTGGGGGCTGCACTTCACCGTGATGCGCACCGCCATCGGGGAAATGGACGTGCCGCCGCTCTTCTATGCCGCGCTGCGCATGACGCTCGTCGCCGGGCTGATGCTGCCCTTCCTGCGGTGGCACAAAGGCCAGATGCGCGCCGTGCTGATCGGCGGGCTGGGCTTCGGAGCGCTGAACTACGCCTTCATGTTCCCCGCCATGGGCATGACCACGGCGAGCGCCGGGGCGGTGGCCATCGAACTCTACATGCCGTTTTCCGTCCTGCTGGGCGTGATCATCTTGGGCGAGCGCATCCGGGGCTGGTCGTGGCTCGGGATCGGGCTGGCCTTTGCGGGCGTGGTGGTGAGCGGCCTGACGGGCCATGCAGGGGAAGCGGTACAGTCCGCCGGGCCGCTCTTCGGGCTGGGCATCGCGCTGATCGCGTGCGGCGCGCTCAGCGAAGCCTGCGGGGCGATCGCGGTGAAGCGCACGGACGGCATCCGCCCGTCCGAGCTGGTGGCGTGGTTCGCCGTCGTCGGCACGGTCGTGCTCTGGCCGCTCACGCTCGGGCTGGAGACGGACCAGATAAAAGTGTTTGCGCCGGAGCGCCGTTGGACCTTCCTCGCCGCGCTGGCCTATTCCGTCCTGCTCGTCAGCATCGTGGCGCATGGCTCTTATTACTGGCTGCTGTCGCGTTTGCCGCTGCAAGTCGTCGCGCCGAGCGGTCTTCTGAATACGGTCATCGGCGTGACGGGCGGGCTTCTCATCCTGGGCGAACCGCCGAGCGCGGGCCTGTTCGTCGGCGTCGCGATCACGCTGGCCGGCGTGGGCATCGTCATCTGGCGGTCCGGCCTGCGCGCCCGCAAACGCCCCGAAATCGCCCAACCCGTGCCCTGATGCCGTCGCGCGGGCCCGGCAGGGGACGAGCATGGAAACCACTCCTCTGTCCCGACTGCCCCGCCGACTGCCCCCCCGGCTACCCCAAGCCCGTGCCTTCGAACGCCGCGTCTTCGCCGCGACCTTGATCCTGGCTGCGCTTGTGATGGTGGTGGCATGACAATGCGGTAAACGATGCGCGGCGCGCCTTGGCGTGGGCGCGAAGCCTGCTAAGCGAACCGGCGAAGCGAGCGGGACTGGGCCACGCTCGCGACGGGGAGCCGCGCCGGAAGACAGCCGTGTCAGACAGCTCCACCCCGTCCTTCGCATCCGGCTTCGCGTCCCAGGCCGCAGGCCGCTTTTCGCCCTATCTCGACGCCAGCCCGGTCGCGGACTTCTTCGAGGACGACGCGCAGCGCGGCACGGGCGTGGTCTTCGGAGCGCTGCTGGTCCACGCGGCGCTCTTCTTCTCGCTGACGTCGAACTTCGTCGTGCCGGACCTTCTACCGGACGAACCGGATGTGGTGCCCGTCCAGGTCGTGTCCTTCGAAGCGCCGCAACCCGAGCCGGAGCCCGCTCCGCCCGTGGAGGTGGAACCGACGCCCGCGCCGCCGCCCGTCCCAGCTCGTGCGCCCACGCCGCGTCCCCGGCCCGTGCCCCCGCCGCCACAGCCGGAACCGGAACCCGAACCTCAACCGGAGCCGATCCCTGAGCCGGAGCCTGTTCCGATCCAAGAGCCCATTCCTGAGCAGGAACCCGAGCCCGAGCCCGAACCGGAGTTCAATCCCGCGCCTCCGCCCGAAGTGCTGTCCCAGCCCGAAGACACGCCGGAGCCGGAGGATGTCGTGGAGCCGGAGCCGATCCCCGAGCCGGAACCGGAACCCGAGCCTGCCCCTGTCCCGGAGCCGGAGCCTCTGCCGGACCCCGTCACAGAACCGCCCATCGAGGTCGAGCCGCTTCCGGAAATCCTGCCGGAGCCCGTTGAAGCGCCCGAGCCTGAAATCCTGCCCGAGCCCATTGCCGAGCCCGAGCCCGACCTGCCGCCGGATCCTGTCGCGGAGACTCTGCCGGACGTGGAGCCGGAGCTCGAGCCTGCGCCGTTCGTCACGCCCGATCCCGTAGAGACCGACCCCGTTCCTGGAATCATAGAGCCCGACCCGGCACCGTTGGTCGAAGACCTGCCGCCGCAGCCGCTGCCGGAAGTCATCGATCTCGTCGCGGAGCCCGACGCCGAGCCACAACCCGTCGTGGAACCGGAGCCGGTCATCGAGCCCGTGGCCGACCCTGAGCCGGAGCCCGTCCTGCCCGACATCGTCGAGCCGGAACCGTTAGAGCCGGAATTGTCCGAACCCGTTATCACCGCGCCGCAGACGATCCTGGCGTCGCCCGAGGCGCCCGACTCAATCATTGAGCAGCGCCGCGCCGTGTCGGAAGAGGAAGCCGATCCGTTCCTCGACCTGTTGCAACGCGACCGTCCGCTGGGTCCTGCGGGCCAGCCCGCGCCGACCGGCCCCGGCAC
>CAYULR010000336.1:0-2885 GCA_964445685.1 uncultured Algimonas sp. | reverse complement strand
TGATTGCGGGGGCGCGGCGGTTGTGCTGCCTCCGGCCGGGCGACTCCAGCCCGTAAATGCCCGTCTGCCAGTTGGCGATGCCCACGCTGCCCGCAGGCACGACGGCGCGCGGCGTGGCGTGGCGGGGATGTTGCAGCACGGGGTCCACGTCCGACAGGAAAGCGAAGCCCGGAATAAACCCCATCATACAGACGCGGTAGTCGCGGCCCGTATGCAGCGCGATCACCTCTTCCGGCGTCTTCCCGATCCGGTCCGCCAGCGCGTACAGGTCCGGCCCGTCCGCGCCGCCATAGGCGACCGGGATTTCCAAGAGGCGCGAGGCGCTGTCCGCAGCCTGCGCCGCCACACCGTCCAGCGCATCGCGCACCGCCTTGCGACCCGTCTCCGCCGGGATGCGCGACAGGTCGAAGGCTGCGACGAGGCTGTCATAACCCGGCATGACCTCAGCGAAGATATCCAGCGCGCGCAGCCGTTCGGCCAGCGCGTGTACCGTGTCGCTCACGCCCGCGTCGAAGCCTTCGGACGGCCATTCGACGAGCACGGCGCTGTCGCCATAGTCGCGCACGACCGGGTTCATGATTTGGCTCACGGTCTGTCTCCGGGCACAAAATTGCGGATGGTCACGCCCTGCGCTTCGATCGCCGCGCGGGCCTGCCGCGCCGTTTCAACCGCGCCCGCACTGTCGCCGTGCACGCAGAGCGAGCGCGCCTTGATGTCGAGCCACTGGCCGGAGTCCGTCTTTACCTCACCGGTCGTGGCCAGGCGGGTTGCCTGCGCCAGCCGGTCGTGCTGGTCCGCGATCACCGCGCCTTCGACGGCGCGCGAAACGAGATGCCCGTCATCGGAATAGCGGCGGTCGATGAAGCCTTCCGCCACGAAGGACAGGCCGTGCGCGGCCGCCGCGCGGCCCATCTCGGAATTGGGGCCGCCGAGCAGGATCAGGTCCCCGCCGATCCCCGCAATGACGCGCGCGACCAAGGCCGCCTTGCGCGCGTCGCCGACAGCGTCGTTGTAGAGTTGCCCATGGGGTTTGACGTGGGTGACGCGCGCGCCTTCCTCGTCGGCGATCGCGATGAGCGCGCGGATCTGCGCCTCCAGGCTGTCCGCCAGCTCCGCCTCACCGATATCCTCGTCCAGCACGAGGGACCGCCGTCCGAAATTCTCCCGGTCCGGATAGGCCGGGTGCGCCCCGATCGCCACGCCCTTGGCCAGCGCCCCGCGCACGGTCCGGCGCATCGACGCCGCGTCCCCGGCATGGCCGCCGCAAGCGATGTTGGCCGAGCTGATATGGTCGAGAATGGCGGCTTCCGACGCTTCCCAGTCGGGCGTGTCGGCTTCCCCGATATCGGCATTGAGGTCGATGGATGTCATGGGGCGCGTCTAGCAGGTTCGGCGCGGGAGGGAAGCGCAAGGCCGCCCCGTGCTTCGCCTTGTCTTCCACCGGGCATTCCTTCATAGATGCTACTAAGTAACATTTCGGGACGAACGCCACCGAGCGGCCATCCCGGCGAGGGGACCCCGATGAGACGATCCATGACGGCTGCACTGGCCGTGGCCTTCTGCATGGCGGGCATGGCCGGGCCGTCCTCGGCGCAGGACACGCTGCCACCCACCGAAGATACGGCGCCAGCGGCGGACGCCCAGACCGAAACCTACCCGCGCGAATTCTTCGACCGCTTCGTGCCGCAGACGGCCTTGGACCTGCTGTCGCGCGTGCCGGGCTTCACGATCGGGTCGGGCTCGGACTTGCGGGGCTTTGGCGGCGGCGCGGGCAATGTGCTGATCGACGGAGAACGCCCGACCGTGAAGGCGGGCGGGCTGGACGAAGTGCTGAAGCGCATTCCGGCCAACACCGTTGCGCGGGTCGAGATTTCACGCGGCGCGCAGCGGGCGGGCGAGACGGCGGGCCAAGGCATCGTCGCCAATGTCGTCACGCAGAGCAGCGGCATTTCGGGCACCTGGTCCGCGGAACTGGAACGCAACTCCGACGGGCTGATCTACCCGCGCGGCGAGATCTCCGTGTCGGCCCCGGTCGGCCCGTGGAGCACGACGACGCGGCTGAACGGCTATTGGGAGCAGTTCGTCTTCTCGGATTTCGACCGCCAGACCTTCGACGGGGCTGGCGCATTGCTCGTCTTCGAAGAAGAGACGCTGCCGTCCACCTTGCGCGAAGTCTTCATCGCGACCGAGGCCAAGCGCCCGCTCGGCGGCGGCACGCTGACGCTCAACGGGCGGTTCGGGAACAGCCGCTTCTACCAGGAGACGGGCCGTGACGGGTTCTTCGCCCGCCGTCCCGACGTCAACCCGGACAGGCGCACCGATATCCGCTTCGACTCGGAATTCTGGCAAGGCGAGCTCAGCGCCGACTGGACCCGGACCGTGCTGGACGACTGGTCCTTCAAACTGCTCGGTCTCGGATCGTTCCGCGACATCGTGCAGACATCGCAGAACGTCGTCCGCCAACCCGTCGGCGCGCCGGGCACGACCAGCCGGTTCCGAGCCGACCGCCTGCCCATCGAACTGGTGTCGCGCGGCACGATCGGGCGCGTGGGCGGAAGACTTCGCCCGGAATTCGGCGTGGAGGTCGCCTTCAACCAGCTCGACTCCGTCATTGCGCTGGAAGTCGAGGACGCCGCCGGCATTCGGCCCATCGCCCTGCCCGCCTCCGACGTGGTGGTCGAAGAGCTGCGCGGCGAAGCGTTCGCCAACCTGGTCTGGACGGCCGCGCCGCGCTGGACGGTGGAATCCGGGCTGGCGGTGGAAACGTCCAACATCCAAGTCGAAGGCGGCGTGGAGAACGAAAGCGACTTCACCTTCTTCAAACCGTCCGTCGCGCTGACGCACCAGCTCTCCGACGCGGTCCAGTTCCGCGCCGCCCTGCGCCG
>CAYULR010000335.1:2346-2904 GCA_964445685.1 uncultured Algimonas sp. | reverse complement strand
GGCTGGCCGCGATCCAGATCGGCGTGCCGCAGCGCGTGATCGTCATGGACTTGGCCCAGTCCGGTGAAGACCCGCAGCCCAAATATTTCGTCAACCCGGAGATCCTCGACCCGGCGGAGACCAAGGTCCCCTACCAGGAAGGCTGCCTGAGCGTGCCGGACATCTACGATGATGTGGACCGGCCGGAGACGTGCCGCGTCACCTATCTGGACTATGACGGCAACCGCGTGACGGAAGATTGCGAGGGCCTCTACGCCGTCTGCATCCAGCACGAGATGGACCACCTGGAAGGCATCGTCTTCCTCGACCACCTGTCGCGCCTGAAGCGCTCGCGCGCGATCAAGAAGGTCGCCAAGGCACAGAAGCTGAAGGCTGGGTCGGATTGCTGCGCGACCGGGACCTGCTCCGCCTAGTCACGCATCCGGGCTACGGCCCGACTGCCAGACTGTCCGGCGCGCGCGGGTCCGCCGCGCCCGTGAACCAGTCGCCGTCGCGCCCTACCGAATTGACCAGCCCCAGCGTGGAGCGCCGGACCGTGCCGTCCGAGCGGCGCGGCAG
>CAYULR010000335.1:0-2336 GCA_964445685.1 uncultured Algimonas sp. | reverse complement strand
CCATCCCTTCGAGCAACCGCACCGTGTCGGGGCTGATGCCCGGTTCGATCGTCACGCTGTCCGGCAGCCATTGATGGTGGATGCGCGGCGCGTGGAGGCTCTGCGCCGCGTTCATCTCCCACTCCATCACGTTCAGCACGGTCTGCAGGACCGAGGTGATGATGGTCGATCCGCCCGGCGATCCCGTCGCCAGCACGGGGCGTCCGTCCTTCAGCAGGATGGTCGGCGTCATGGAGGAGAGCGGGCGCTTACCCGGTTCGATCTTGTTGGCTTCGCCGCCGATCAGGCCGTACCCGTTGGGCGCGCCGGGCTTGGCGGAGAAATCGTCCATCTCGTTGTTCAACAGGAACCCCGCCCCGTCCACGGAATAGCCCGATCCGAATGAAAAGTTCAGCGTGTAGGTCACGGCAACCGCCTGCCCGTCCTTGTCCATGACGGAATAGTGCGTCGTGTCGCGGCTTTCCTTGGGCAGGACCGCGCCGGGGCGGATGTCTTCCGACCGGCTGGCGCGGGCCGGGTCGATCGTTGCGCGCAGCCGCTGGGCATAGTCCGGCGCGGTCAGCTCCTCCACTGGAACGTCCGTGAAGTCCGGGTCGCCCAGATAGAAACTGCGGTCCGCATAGGCCCGGCGCATCGCCTCGATCAGCTTGTGCAGGTAGCTGGCCGAATTATGCCCGTCCGCTTGCAGGTCGTAGCCCGACAGGATGTTGAGCATCTGAACCATGTGCACGCCGCCCGAAGACGGGGGCGGCATGGCGGCGACGGTGTAGCCGCGGAAGGTGCCGAGCACGGGCTCGCGCTCCGCCACGCGGTAGGCCTTCAGGTCGGCATGGGTGATCAGCCCCGCCCCGCGCGCCATCTCGGCCACGATCAGGTCCGCCGTCTCGCCCGCGTAGAAGCCGTCGCGGCCATCGCGCTGAATGCGGCGCAGGCTGTCCGCCAGATCACTTTGGCGCAGCCTGTCGCCGGCCGCGCGGCCCGTGAAGTAGGCGACGGAACTGGCGTCGCGCGACAGGCTGTCGGCGGCATCGATGGACTGCGCCAGCGCCGGACTGACGCGGAAACCTCCGCTCGCCAGCGCCACGGCCGGGGCCAGCACCTCGGTGCAGTCCATCGTGCCGTAGGTCTCAAGCGCGTAGAGCAGCCCCGCGACCGTGCCCGGAACACCGGCTGACGCGCGGCTATACTGCGCCTTCTCATTGTCGACATTGCCGTCCGGGCCGAGATACATGTCGGCATTGGCCGCAGCCGGAGCCTGTTCGCGGAAGTCGAGCGCGCGAACCGTCCCGTCCGGCTGCGCCAGCATCAGAAAGCCGCCGCCGCCCAGATTGCCCGCCTGCGGGTGCGTCACGGCCAGGGCGAAGCCCACGGCGACCGCTGCGTCCACCGCATTGCCGCCACGCCGCAGAATGTCAGCGCCCACCTTGGCGGCGAGCGCGTCCTGCGCGCTGACCATCCCGTCCCTGGACAGGACCGGCTGGTGTATCTGGTCGTACTGGTAGAATGCCCGCGCGGCCGGATTAGCGTCGGACGCCAAGGCGGGCGTGGCGGTCAGGAGGAGCGAGGTCGCAAGCAGGGCACGGATCATGCCCTCCCGCTTAGTCGCCAAGCACGCCCCCGGCTAGGGGACGCGGGACAATGGCTAGAACGGCATCTTCATGCCGGGCGGGAGCGGGATGTCGCCCATCGCGCTTTTCATCGTCTCGGCCGCCGCCTGGTCGAGCTTGACCTTGGCGTCCTGATAGGCCGCGACGATCAGGTCCTCGAGCATTTCGCGGTCGTCGTTCTCCGCGCTTCCCAGCAAGCTCGGGTCGAGGGTCAGCGACTTCATGTTGCCGCCGCCCGCCAGCGTGACCGTGACCAGCCCGCCGCCAGAGCGGCCCGTGGCTTCCGTGTCGGCGACCTGCGCCTGGGCGGCTTCCATCTTGGCCTGCATGTCCTTGGCCTGCTTCATCAGGCCCATCAGGTCTTTCATCGGTCGTCTCCGCTGTTGAAATCTGCAGCGATTACATTGGGGGCGCGGTCCTTGATCTCAAGGAGTTCGGCGTTTTTCAGCAGCGGGTGCTCGAACGCCGGGTGACTGCGGTCTTTCGCGTCCTGCTCCGCCTTGGCGTTACGGCGCTGCTCGGCGAGCGGAATGGCGCCGCGCGTCTCGACCGGGCTGACCAGCCATTGCTGGCCCGTCAGTTCCTGGAGCGAACGCACCATCCGCCCGACCAGCGCATTGTGGCGCGGCTCCGTGATGTGCACTTGGGCCTGACCGTCAGCGAAGGAGACGACGCTGACATAGCGTTCGAGATCGGAGCGCAGACGGATGTCCTCGACCGCCTCGACAT
>CAYULR010000334.1:0-2919 GCA_964445685.1 uncultured Algimonas sp. | reverse complement strand
TGCGGCATGGGAGGCCACGGAAGCGGCCGGAACGGCGGATGCATACCAGCAATACCTCACCAGCTTCCCGCAAGGTGCCTATGTCGCGCAGGCCATCGCCGCACTGGAACGGCTCCGCCCCGCCGTGGGCCGCACCTTCCGGGATTGCGATGCCTGCCCGGAGATGACGGTGCTGCCCGGCGGCAATGACGTGCTGGGCGCGGTGGACACGGACGAGACCGCCCGCCCCAACGAAAAGCCCGCCCGCCCCGTCAACCTCGCCGCGCCCTTCGCCATGGGCGTCCACGAGGTGACGTTCGCACAGTACGATGCCTGCGTCGCTGCGGGCGGATGCACGGCACGGCCCAACGACAATGGCTGGGGCCGCGGATCGCGTCCGGTCATCAATATCGATTTCGCCGCCGCGCAGGCCTACGCCTCTTGGTTGTCGCAGACGACGGGCTTTTCCTACAGCCTGCCGAGCGAAGCGCAGTGGGAATATGCCGCGCGCGCAGGTCAGAACGACCTCTACCCCGGCGGCTCGCTCGAAGCGCTTTGCGCCTTCGCCAATGGCGCGTCCGCGGAAACGTCCGTGGCCTGGGCCAATGCCGCCTGCACCGATCCGGGCGTGGGCCGCACGCTTCCCGTCGGCACATTGTCGGCCAATGCGTTCAAGCTGCGCGACATGGTCGGCAACGTCGCGGAGTGGACGCTGGACTGCAACACGCTGAACCTGCGCGACGCGCCCGTGGACGGACGTCCCGATGCGCGCGGCTCGTGCGGACAGCGCGTGGTGCGCGGCGGGTCGTGGTTCAGCGGACCGGACGATCTGCGCTATTCGGCGAGGTTGATGCTGCGCCGGGGCGACCGGAACGACTTTACGGGCTTCCGCGTGATACGCACGCTTAACGACTAGGACGGGCGATTATGCCGTTCAGGCTGCGCTCAGGCACGAAACGCTATAGGACCGGCATGATGAACAAGGTTTCCATCGCCGCTTTGCTGCTCGCCCTCTCGGTCGGGACCGTGCCCGCCTCCGCGCAAGTCAGCGAGCCGACACCGCCGCCCGCGACCAATCCGGACACGGACAGCACGGACCAGTCCGAGGAAGACTGGCGCCGCTCCAAGCGCAAGCGCGGCACGCGCGACATCTACGAAACGCCGAACACGACCACGTCCGGCGGCCGCCCCAGCGTGGACTACCGCCCCATCACGGCGGTGGAACGCCTGCCCGAGGAATCGCGCCGCCACGTCATGCGCGAGCGTGCCAAGGCGATCGCGCAGAGCGATGACGGCGACCTGACGGATGCGGATTTCACACCGTCCGATGCGGCCCAGTCCGACGAGGCGCTGCTGCGTCAGGAACAGGCCGCCTGGGCCGAGGTCACGGCGCCCGCGCAGCCGGGCGGTCCCGCAGGACAGGGTCAGTCGCAAGGTCAGGGTCAAGATCAGTCTCAGGGTCAGTCGCAAGGCCAAGCTCAGCAACCCGGCCAGCCGGGACAAGGCGGTCAAGGCGGCGCGTCCGGTCAGTCGGATTCCAGCAATCAGACCGGCCCGCGCGGCGGCTCCGCCCGTTCGCTGCAGGACATCATGAACGGCATCAAGAGCGGGCAGGTCGGCGGCTCCGGCCAACAGGGCGACACGCAGAGCGACCGCATGGCCGAGGCCGGAAACCCCTCCGGAAGCCAGGCCGGTTCTCCGAACGGCTCCCCTGACGGCTCCGACGCGGGCGCGCAGGGCGATGCGCAATCGCAGGGACAGGCGGGCGCTTCCGGGGACAGATCCAGCGACGGGCAGGGCCAGTCGGGCGGCGGCTCCGGCGCGGACGGACAGTCCGGCGCGCAATCCAGCGCGCAATCTGGCACTGAGGGCGGCCGTGCCGGCGAGGCGCTCAGCCCGCTGGAGCTCATCCGCCGTTCGCGCGACGACCGCCCCGCCCAGGGCGTGACCCGCAGCGCATCGGACTATCTGGGTCAGAAGGATGATGGCTAGCGCCCACCGCTAGGCATCCGCCTCCCCCCGGTCTAACGGAAGGCTCGCAACCATAGTGAGCTTTCCATGACCGACGCCCCCATCCCCGCCCGTATCGACCTGTCCGGAGAGGTCGCCATCGTGACCGGCGCGACGTCCGGCCTTGGCTGGCGTTTCGCCCGGCTGCTGGCGGCGCAAGGCGCGAAGATCGCCATTACGGGCCGCCGCGTGGAGCGCCTGCAGGAACTTGCCGAACGCATCAGCGCGGACGGCGGCACGGCGCTGACCGTGCCCGCCGACATGTCGGACATGGCGCAAGTGGAGGGGATCGCGGCGACCGTGGAGGCGCATCTCGGCACGCCGACGATGCTGGTGAACAATGCGGGGATCGCGGACGGGCAGCTCGCCACCCGCATGGACGTCGCCTTCATGGAACAGCTCATCGCCATCAACCTGACGGGGCCGTTCCTGCTGGCGCGCGAAGTCGCCAAGCGCCTGATCAAGGAAAAGCGCGCGGGCCGGATCGTCAACATCGCCTCCATCGCGGCCTACAGCTATGACGGCAACGGCGCGGCGCTCTACAGCACGTCCAAGGCCGCCATCGCCCGCATGACCGAGACGCTCGCCGTGGAGTGGGCGAAGTTCCCCATCAACGTCAACGCCATCGCGCCCGGCATCGTGAAAAGCGAGATGACCGACGGCATGGCGCAGCGCATGAAGGCGGGCGAGAGTGCCGAAGGCTTCGCCGCGCACACGACGCGCGGCCGCGTGCCGACCCCCGACTGGCTGGACAGCACGCTGCTCTTCCTGCTCGACCCGGCCAGCCATGCGGTGACGGGGACCGTGATCAAGATCGACGACGGGCAAGGGACGCGATAGCGGTTCCGGCCCGCCGGGCCGGGAATTTTTGTTTGATTATCAAAAATAGCGAAGCGCCGCGCGTGGGACGCGCGGACACCCGCGCTGGCG
>CAYULR010000333.1:0-2932 GCA_964445685.1 uncultured Algimonas sp. | reverse complement strand
GTGCGGACATGATCAGCGTCAACTCTCCCGCCCTCCTCCGTCCCGGCCTGATCGGCGAACTCGAAGCCGCCTTCGGCCGCCAGTGCATCGTCGTCGGCATCGACACGTTCGAGGAAGACGGCACGTACCGCGTGAAAAGCCATACAGGCGATCCGGGCAAGACCCGCGAGACCGGGCGCAGCACGCTCGACTGGGTCCGCGAAGCCCAGGACCGCGGCGCGGGCGAAATCGTGCTGAACTGCATGAACCAAGACGGCGTCCGCAAAGGCTACGACGTGGCGCAGTTGCGGGCCGTGCGGGACGTCTGCGACGTTCCGCTCATCGCCAGCGGCGGCGCAGGTGCGACCGAGCATTTCGAAACGGTCTTCAAGGAGGCCGACGTGGACGGCGCGCTGGCCGCCTCCGTCTTCCACAAGGCCGTGATCGCCATCCCCGACCTGAAACGCGATCTGGCCAGCGTCGGCATCCGGGTGAGACAATGATCATCGATTTCGAAAAAGGTGGCGGCCTCGTCCCCGCCATCGTCCAGGATGCGGACACGCTCCAGGTTCTCATGCTGGGCTACATGAACGAAGCCGCGCTGGCGAAGACGCAGGAAACGGGACTGGTCACCTTCCACTCCCGCAGCCGCGACGCGCTCTGGACCAAGGGCGAGACCAGCGGGAACACGCTGTCTCTCGTCTCCGTCGAAGTGGACTGCGATGCGGATACGCTGCTGGTGAAAGCGCGCCCCGCCGGGCCAACCTGCCATGAAGGCACAGTATCCTGTTTCGGGGACGAAGGCGCGACGGGTGTGGGCTTCCTGGGCTATCTGGATGGACTGATCCGCGAGCGCAAGCAGGCGGATGCATCGGAAAGCTACACGGCGAGGCTGCTGCAGGGCCCACTCGTGAAGGCGGCGCAGAAGGTTGGCGAGGAAGGGGTTGAGACGGCTCTGGCCGCCGTGGCGGAGAGTGATGAAGCGTTCCGGGGCGAGGCTGCCGATCTGATCTATCACCTGCTGGTTCTGCTGGCGGCAAAAGACATTCCGTTTGGTAATGTGATTGCCAAGCTGCAGGCGCGTCACAAGTAACCTAAGAGGCTCAACTGTTGAGATAACGACAAATTTCTCTATTCAAGAACAGACCAAATGAGATCGGTCTAGCTGACACCACTTTTGCAGCGGTATCGTGGCTCAGTCGGACCGCTCCGGAAATCTCCGGGCGATCCAAGAACCCATACAAACATGTCGTCATCGACAAGCAAGAGTGTCCATTTCTGCACTTCGTTATCGCCCATCATGCGTTCTTCGTCGTCATATTGTAGCGTGATATGGTTTGGGCCGTGATCGAGAATTTTGCCTGTGTGGTACTGATCCTGCTGCCGAAACCCTTTATAAGTCAGGTTCGAAGGATCGATCGAAATTTCGAGTGGATCAGCATGACAGCCAAGCTCATCGGAAAAGTCTTCGTTGGGAGAGTCCGGATCGTAGCCCCATAGGCCTTCTGCTTTCTCCAAGGCGTTCGCCATGACTGATGTCGGCAAAACGCACAGAGCGAAAAGTATTACCGGAAGTTTTACTGACATAACGGTTGAATACTGTCGGTTCGATCGTGCGAGGTCAAACTAGAACGCCTCGAAGCTCTTTACCTCAGTCCGCACGGGCTGCCACTTCCCATCCACCATGTGGATACCACACTCCGTCTTGCCTTTGCCGCGCCAGCGGCCTGCGCGCGGGTCTTCGCCTTCGCTGACGCGCGTTGTGCAGGGTTGGCAGCCGATGGACGGGTAGCCGAGCGCGAACATGGGATGCGGTGGCAGGTCGTGTTTGCGGATGTAGTCCGTCACGTCCTTGGCCGACCAGTAGGCGAGCGGGTTGATCTTCACCATCCCCTCGCCGTCTTCGCCGCGCAGGTCTTCGTAGATCGGCATCTCGGCGCGTTCCGGCGTCTGGTAGCGTTTCCGCCCCGTGATCTGCGCGCCGAACTTCCCGACGGCGTGCTTCAGCGGCTCGACCTTGCGCACGGCGCAGCAGGCGTCGGGCATGGTCTCATGCAGGTCGCCGTCCGGATCCACGTCGCGGAGCTGGTCCGGGTCGGGGTGGACATTGATGAAATTGGTCAGGCCGAGCTGATCGATCAGCGTATCACGATAGGCCAGCGTCTGCCGAAAATGCTTCCCCGTATCGAGAAAGTAGACCGGAAGGTCGGGCCGGACCTTGGCGACCATGTGCAGCAGAACGGCGCTGTCCGCACCGAGCGAGCTGGCGAGGAAGATGTCGCCTTCGTGCTGTTCGATGGCTTTGGCGAGCGCGGCTTCAGCGCTCAGCCCGAAGAAAGGGTCGTTGGTCTGACCTGCCTCCATGGCTGTCACGCGCGCGTCGAAAATGTTGGTCGCCGGACCGGACGCCACGGCGTAACCGCGTTGATATTCCAGGTCGAAATCCTTCAGCGCATCCGCCCAGCTTTCCGGCGTGTGACGCTCCAACTCGCTGTCCGCGATACGTACGGCGTCGAACCCGCACTGTAGCGCGAAGGCAAACTGGTCGGGGATGAGCTGTCCGTCCGCGACGAGCAGCCCCTCATAGCCGTGGCGCTTGCGCAGCAGCCGGGCGAGGCTGAACCCCCGGCCGTCGGTAAAGGCTTCGAACTCCACGAAGATGGACTGGATACGCGGCAGCGCATCCACAATCTCGGACAGGTCCGCGTCCGGCGGCAGGCGAAGCGCCTCGATGTCGTCGTTGCGCGCGGCGTCGAAGTCGGTGGGAAGCACGTCGTTTGCGGCGGTGCCACTTGCGTCGATAAGGCTATGCGTCGGCATAGAGAGCCTCCTTGAAGGCAGGGGTTCCGAGGCGGCGATAGGTGTCGAGGAAGCGTTCCCCTTCTCCGCGCTGGTCCATGTAGAAATCGACGATGCGTTCGATTCCATCGACAAGCTCGTCCTGAGAAAAGCC
>CAYULR010000332.1:0-2935 GCA_964445685.1 uncultured Algimonas sp. | reverse complement strand
TGGGTCCGCGCCCGATCTTTCAACTGGGTGCATCCGCCAAGCTGCTGATCGTGGAAGAACGCACGGTCTCCGCCGAACTCGGCGAAGCGTCCATCCGCGCCGGGCAGGTGGCCTCCGTCATCGGCTTGATCGGCGTGGCAATCTTTATGTGGATGTCCTACGGGCTCCGCTTCGGCACGATCGCCGTACTGGCCCTGGCGACGAACATCGCGCTTATCGCGGCGGCTCTGACGCTGTTGGGCGCGACGCTGACCCTGCCGGGGATTGCGGGCATTATCCTGACCATCGGCATGGCGGTGGATGCCAACGTGCTGATCTTCGAGCGTATCCGCGAAGAGACCTTCAATGGCCGTCCGCCCGTCAACGCCATCGAGACGGGCTACCGCCGCTCTCTGGCACCGATCCTGGACGCCAACATCACCACGATGATCGCCGCGATCACGCTCTACTTCGTCGGGTCCGGCCCAGTGCGCGGTTTCGCGGTCACGCTGGCTATCGGCATTGTGACGTCCGTCTTCACCGCCGTCGTGTTCGCCCGCCTGCTGACAGCCACGTGGCTGCGCGGGACCCGGCCAAAATCCCTGCCCATCTAGGATCGACCTGACATGCGCGATATTTCCATGGTCAAGCTGCTCCCGGTGGAGCCGCGTGTCCCGTTCATCAAGCTCCGCACCGTGGCAGCGATCCTGTCCGTCATCGGCGTTCTGTTCTCGCTGTTCTTCTTCTTCTCCAAGGGGCTGAACTACGGGCTGGACTTTACGGGTGGCGTCGTGACGACCGTTTCCTTTGGCGAAGAACCGCCGGAAGACGTGCAGAATTTCGTCCAGAGCCGCTTCGAAGGCTCGCAGGTCCAGAACATCTCCCAGCCCGCCGGGGCCGTGATTGACTACGATTACCTGCGCATCAGTCTGCCCCTCCAGATCGAGGAAGAAGAAGCCTCCGCCGAAGAAGGCGCGGATGAGGAGCGGTCCCGCCAGACCGACGCCCAACAGGTCGCGCAAAGCGCGCTGATGGACGCGCTGCGCGGGGAGTATGACAGCGTAGAGGTGATCTCGACCGAGACGGTCTCCGGCAAGGTTTCCGGCGAGCTCCGCCGCAAGGGCCTGATCGCCGTTCTGCTCGCGCTTGGCTTCGTGCTGGCCTATATCTGGGTGCGGTTCGAATGGCAGTTCGGCGTCGGCGCCGTCGTGGCCCTGATGCACGACGTCATCCTGACCATCGGCTTTTTCGAAATCTTCCAGGTAGAGTTCAACCTCGCCATCGTCGCAGCCATCCTGACCATCGTCGGCTACTCGCTGAACGATACGGTGATCGTGTATGACCGCATCCGGGAGAACCTGCGCAAGTACAAGAAGATGCCGCTGGCGGAGGTGATCAACATCTCCATCAACGACACGCTATCGCGCACCATCCTGACATCCGTGACGACACTGCTCGCACTGACTGCGCTCTACGTCCTGGGCGGCCCGGGCCTCGAAGGCTTCTCGCTGGCCATGATCTGGGGCGTGCTGATCGGGACCTACTCGTCCATCTTCGTGGCGAGCCCGATGCTGCTGGCGCTGAAGCTCAAGCGCGGCTCCCGGATCGACGCGCCTAAAGCCGCCGAAGCCCAGACGGCGTAATCGCCAGAACGGCGACGCCTACCAGCGTTGCCGGATCGTACGGCCCAAGCTCGGCCGGGGAGGTGCTCTCCGGCCCGTCGCCGCGCAGGCGGCCATCCTCAGCCAGACGTTTCGCGATCGTGCCTAGCCGTCCGTGCTGCACGACGACGACATCGCCCGTCCGGGCCTTGCGCCTGCGCAGCAGCAACACATCCCCGGATGACAGGGTCGGCGTCATGGACGCCCCGCGCACGCGGTAAAGCTGGAATCCGAACATGAAAAAGCCCCGGTCGATGCCGGGGCTTTCCTATCAGTCTTTTCGCGACCCCTACAGGTCGGGTTCGACGACTTCGACGTTCGGCGCGTAGGGCGTCGTGACCGTCTTGGTCTTCACGCCCTTGGAGGCCCAGAAGACCTCGGCGAACTGGTTGGCCAGATCGACGAGCTTCTCGCCGTCTTCGCGGTGCAGGTCCTGCTTCACGGCGGAGCCTGCCAGCATGATTCCGTGCGCCAGTTCATGGCACTTGGACATGTCGTCCTGGTTCTTGGGCTTCATGAAGTCGCCCCAGATGACGCGGGTCTCGTGCTTGCACTTCTCGGCCATTTCTTCCTTCTTGGCCGTGTTGCGCGCGACCTGCATGGCGAACGCCGTGTCGGAGAGGCCTTTGTCCTTCAGGCCCAGCAGGATGTCCATCTGGCGCAGGGCGGAGACGGCGTAGTACTGCACGATGCGGGCGTCGTAGATGCCGCAGGGAATGTCGCAATGCGCGTCGGCTTCGGGCAGGTCGAAAGAGGAGAGGAGGCTGTGCAACATGGTCTACCCCTTCCGCTTCAGAAGGAAGATCGCAGCCGCCGCGACGACGGCCAGAGCCACGGCGCCTGCGCCGAAGCCGTGATCCACGACGAGGTGAGTCGGCGCATCACCGTGGTGAGCGAAAGCCGGCGTGGCCAGCAGAGCGGCTCCGCTGACGAGAAGTGTTGATAGACGGCGCATGGATTGTCCTTTCACATAAGCTAATCTTGCTTCGTGATGATGCGATAGGCATTTGGCCCCTCTCACGCAAGCCGAAGCGAGGTCGCACATGGCAATCCATATCGACAGTTCGGTCATCGCGCGTCTCGACGAGATGGACCCCGACCGGATGCGCGCCGCGCGCCTGGCCGATCCGGATATCCGGGACCGCTTGTTCGCGCTCTACGCCTTCCACGCGGAACTCGCCAAAGTGCCCGAAATCGTCAGTGAACCTATGATGGGCCGAATCCGTTACCAATGGTGGCGCGACTGCGTGGAGGAGATCTACTCCGGGGGTCCGGTCCGTGCGCATGAAGTCAGC
>CAYULR010000331.1:0-2962 GCA_964445685.1 uncultured Algimonas sp. | reverse complement strand
CCGGGCCGTGTAGCGTGAGCGTCCGCGCCGAAGAGCTGGGCAGCGATGCGGGCCATCCCGTGCAGACCCCGCTGGGCGCGCTGCATGGGTTCAACGGTCTGGCGGACCGCTTCCTGCGCACGCCTGCGGACGGGCTGCGCGATCTTTCGGTCGGGCTGCTGCGCCATTTCGAAGGGGCGGGCCCGTTCGAGACATTGAGCGCGGGCGTGACCTATCACGACTTCCAGGACGCGGACGGCACGCGGAACTATGGCGACGAGATCGACCTGCACCTGACGGCCCGGACCGGGGACTGGCTGCTGTCCATCGAACATGCCCGGTACGCGGCGGACACGCTGTTCACCGACACGCAATCGACCGTCTTCAGCGTGACGCATCTCTGGGGTTCGAAATAAATCACCAAATATTGAACCGATTTAAGCGCCGACCCGACGTAGAGGGTGAAAGGACTTTCGCGTTATGACATCATTCAAACAGACATGCCTGGCCGGAGCGCTTTTGCTCGGCGCTTGTCAGACCCTGCCGGAAGCCGCGCCAGCGACCGCTCTGGCGGAGGCGCAGACCGGCGTTTCCGAGACGCGGGCAGCCCAGCTGATCAACCGCTCCGAAGTGGTCGCGGTCGTGTCGAGCAATGACAGTGCCGTGGACCTGGAACAGAAGGCTGCGCACTGGGGCTACGACCTGATCCGCAAGGAGCCGCTGGACGGGCTCGGCCTGTTCGTGCTGACTTTCGACTGCCCGCCGGGCGTGGACCCGCACGTGGCCAGTCGGGAGCTGGAGCGTCTGTCCCCGCGCGCCGACGTGGACGCCAACCACCTCTACCGGATCTATTCCGACGCCAGCGCCACCAAGGTAGCCGCGCCGAAGGCGATCCCGCGCCATTACGCCCACTCGCTGATCGGATGGCCGGACGATGGCTGCCGCGCCAATGTGCGCGTCGGGATGCTGGACGGCGAAGTCGTCGCGGCGGACCGCCTGCCGGGCGACGTCGTGCTGGAACAGCGCAACTTCGTGGACCGCTCGGACGCGGACAGCGAAGCGGCGCGCCACGGAACAGCCATTGCACAGCTGCTGGTCGGGCCGGGACGCCTGCGCAACGCGACGCTGCTGTCCGGCGTGGTTGTCGGAACCGATGCGGACGGCAATCCCTATTCGGGCGTGGAACCCATGCTAAAGGCGCTGAACTGGATGGTCGAGTCCGACGTGGACGTCGTGAACATCTCACTGGCCGGACCCTATAACCGGGCGCTGGAGCGCGGCGTGAACCGCGCCGTGCGCGAAGGCGTCGTGGTCGTGGCCGCCGTCGGCAATGCGGGCGCGGATGCGGAACCGCAATTCCCGGCCGCGCTGGAGAACGTCGTCGCCGCCACGGCGGTCGCTGCGAATGGAAACGTCTATGAAAAGGCCGTGCGGGGCCGCCACGTGGATCTGGCAGCGCCGGGCGTGGATGTCTGGGTCGGGGACAATGCGGGTGGGCGCTACCTGACCGGGACATCCATTGCCGCGCCGTTCGTGGCCGCCCTGATCGCGGCGGACCCGACCCTGTTGCAGGAAACGTCGATGCGGTCCCTTCATGCCAAGCTGGGCACGGCGGCGCGCGATGTCGGCGAAGCCGGACCCGATCCGGTCTATGGCCTCGGCCTTGTGAATGCGGAGAAACGCTGCCGCGCCTGAACGATATATTTCGAATTTCTTGGATGTCTCCTCATCAAGAAACCCCCGGAACCCGGCCCTTGTGGCCGGGTTTTTTCATGGCCGGACCGGTCTTTTCCGGGCCTTGAAAATAATAATTCCTATTTTTTGAACCGCTCCGCCCGCCCCTCCGACTGAAGGACATGAACGCAGGCCCAAAAGGGTCGGCACAATGCCCTCGCTTAGGACAGGAGAGATACCATGGCGAAGCAGAACACACCCAATCAGAAGAACAAGGCCGGCCGCGCGGCTGCCTTGGCCGCAGCCCTCGGGGCGGTGGCCCTTGCCGACAGCGCACACGCGCAGACGGCGTCCGATTTCGTCCCCGCAACCTCGCTGCACCGCGTGTCCAGCGCGACGCAACTGTCCGACGGCAGCCTGCAGCTCGTCATGACGAACGGTGAAGTGCTGATCGTCCCGGCAGGCAGCTACTCGGTCGCAAACGGCCAGTTCCTGGTCAGCCCGCAGCTGATCGACGCCGGTGCCATCAACCCCGTGCTGATCGGGGCCGGTGCAGCCGCCCTGGCCGGTGTTGCCGTGGCGGCCTCCGGCGGCGGTGACGACGCCATCGCGGAAGTGGTCGCCCCTCCGGCCCCGCCCGTTGCCGAAGGCCCCACGGCTGGCGACGACGACCTGGACGGCACGGCCGGTGACGACGTCATCGACGGTCTGGCAGGCGACGACACGATCGACGGCCTGGCGGGCAACGACACGCTGAGCGGTTCCGCAGGCAACGACACGCTGCGCGGCGGCGAAGGCGACGACGTCCTGGCTGGCGGCGGCGGCACGGACGTGATCGAAGGCGGCGACGGCATCGACACCAACTCGTTCGAAGGCATCGGCACGGGCGTGACCGCCACGGTCAACGCCGACGGTACTGGCACGGCCGACTACGGTTCCGTGGCCGAAGAGTTCACGGGCATCGAGAACCTGCGCGGCTCCGACAATGACGATGTGCTGATCGCGACAGGCGCGGCCAACAACGTCCTCGAAGGCGGTGCGGGCGACGACATCCTCGCCGGTGGCGGCGGAACCGACGTCATCGACGGCGGCGACGGTATCGACACGAACTCCTTCGAAGGCATCGGCCGGGGCGTCACGGCGACGGTCAACGCCGACGGGACAGGTACGGCCGAATACGGCATGGTCACCGAAACCTTCACCAACATCGAGAACCTGCGCGGTTCCGACAATGACGACGTGCTCATCGCGACGGGCGCGGCCAACAACGTCCTCGAAGGCGGTGCGGGCGACGACATCCTCGCCGGTG
>CAYULR010000330.1:0-2963 GCA_964445685.1 uncultured Algimonas sp. | reverse complement strand
CGACACGGTTGTGCGCCTCGATGTCGCCGACCGTCGTCGTCCCGGCATGGGTGAAGAAGAAGGTGTCGCCGTCGAATTCCACATCGCGGTTGTTCGACATGGGCCGCACCGCGCTGTCATCGCCATGACGCGTGACGAGCATGGCCTTCTCCTGCTTCGCCATCATCTTTGACAGTTTTTCGATCGAGAAGGTTTGGTCGCTCATCGGGTGGCCTTTCAAGGGGTTGGGTCCCCTTGCGAACGCCCGTCCGTCTTGGCGGTTCCGCCTCAGACGCGCGGCATGAGAAGGCCGTGGAACATCGGGTCGATCATGGCTGCGTCGCGGGTCAGGTGCTTGGCCTCGCGCGGGTTGGCGACAATTCCCGCCTCCATCGCCGCACGGATCATCGGGCCGATGGATTGCGTGGCGGACAGGTAGTAGTCCGCCCTCGCCCGCTCGCGTTCGACCGGACAATGGCGGTCGGCGACGGAATGGAGCGCATCGACCTGCGCGACGAGGTCCAGCACCCGGACCATCTCCGCCGTGATCCGCTCCGCTGCGGCGTCGTGGTGGTGGAAGCGTATGTCATCGGAAAACCGCATGAGATCGCCCGTCGGCAAAACGACGTGCATCTGGCGGCCTGCAAAGGCGACGCGCGGCAGTCCCGTGCTCAACACGGGCTCGAATTCCATGAGGCGTTCGACGAAATCCGGCGGAATGAGCGTACGCCCCTCCACCTGATCGTCCGAATAGACCTCGAATTTGCTCTCGAAGGCGCGGGACGGAAAACCGACCCGCTTCATGCCGTCCACATGTCGCGGATTGAGGACGCCCCGGTCCGGCAGGACCACCGTGCGGCCATAGATCGGCAGGGCATGGGAGACCGATACGATCAGCCCGTCAAAGCCGCCTTCATCGTGCAGATCGCCGTCGCCGTCATTGGCGCGCAGCTCCTGCACGCTGAACCGTTTCTTGTCGAAGCCCACGCCTCTGATGCGTCCGCGCCCCCGGTAGAGGCCCGTGGGCGAAGAGACCATCTTCGTCGCCTGCAGGAGCATCAACGCCGCGGGCGACGGCGAGACCGCCGAGTAGGCATGCCCCAGCAGGTCGTAGAGTTTCACCCGCAATCCCTGCAGGTCCACCGTTTGTATGGACGCGATTCCCGACATCGATATCGGGGTAGCGAGCTATGGTTAACGAGGTATGGCCAACCGCCCCGTCGAGGGGGCGGAAAACTGATTCCGGCTAAGAAATTCCAGCCGCGCCTAGCCGAGGGCCGCGCGTGCGGATTTCAGCGTTTCCACCTCGGCGGCGTAGCCATCGCGGCGCGTGCGCTGCTCTTCGACTACGGCGGCCGGAGCGCGCTCCGTGAAGTTCGGATTGCCCAGCTTCTTCTCGATCTTGGCAACCTCGCCTTCGGCTTTGGCAATGGCGGCGTCGAGACGTTTGCGCTCGGCTTCCACGTCGATCAACCCGTCCAGCGGGATGGCGTAGGAGACGCCGTCCACGACCGTCTGCAACGCCCCGTCGGGCGCGGCATCCGCTGTGGAGATACCGTCCACGCGGGCCAACCGGCCCAACGCTTCGCCGAACGTATCGAGGCGGCCATCCTCTGGACCGACGACGACCAGCGGAGCCTTGCGTGACGGCGGGACGTTCATCTCCGCCCGGACGGACCGGATGGCGGTGATCAGGCGGATCAGCCAGTCAATGTCGTCCCCCACATCCAGCTGCGGCGCATCGGGCCATTCGGACAGCATCAGGAAGCCGTCGCGCTCGCCCGTCTGCGCCCAGAGCTCTTCGGTGATGAAGGGCATGAAGGGATGGAGGAGCTTGAAAGACTGGTCCAGCACCCAGCCGAGCGTGGCCTGCGTCTCTTCCGGCGTATCGCCATTCAGGTCCGGCTTGGCGAGTTCGATGTACCAGTCGCAGACCGTGCCCCAGACGAAGCTGTAGACCGCGTCGGCGGCGTCGTTGAAGCGGTAGGCCTCCACAGCTCGGGTGACTTCCGCCGTAGTCGCCGCCGTCTTGGCGACGATCCAGCGGTTCAGCGCCGACTCGACGGTGGACGCGTCGAAAGGCTTGCCGCCACGGCAGCCATTCATCTGTGCGAAACGCGCGGCGTTCCAGAGCTTGGTGCCGAAATTGCGGTAGCCCGCGACCCGGTCGACGGAGAGCTTGATGTTGCGCCCCTGCCCCGCCATCGCCGCCAGCGTGAAACGCAGCGCATCCGCGCCGAACGCCTCGAACCCGTCCGGGTAGGCCTTGCGGGTGGCTTTCTCCACCTGCGGGGCCTTGTCAGGGTTCTTGAGGCCGCGCGTCCGCTTGGCGACCAGATCGTCGATGGACACGCCGTCGATCAGGTCCAGCGGATCGATCGTGTTGCCGATCGACTTGGACATCTTCTTGCCCTGCTCGTCCAGCACCAGCGCGTGGATGTAGACATCGCGGAACGGCACTTCGTCCATGAAGTGCAAGCCCTGCATCATCATACGCGCGACCCAGAAGAAGATGATGTCGAACGCCGTGACGAGCACGGAGGTCGGATAGAACTTTTCGAGCTCGGCCGTCTGGTCAGGCCAACCGAGGGTCGAGAAGGGCCAGAGACCGGAGGAGAACCAGGTGTCTAGGACGTCTCTGTCACGATGAATAGAAAACCCTGAAGTTATTGTTTTGACACCTAAATCCGTTTTCAGCTCATACCTTATCTGTAAACTTGCTTCGTCATCTTTGACTTCAAACGAAATCACATCTGAGAATGACTCATAATAATTACGGATATTTGTCAGATTTATAGCGTCAGTATCTGCAACAAACATCTTATCTGGAATGGCTTTCGCTTCATCCGAAAGAAGGGCCTCCTTTGAGAAGGCATGCCAAGCCGGAACTCGGTGCCCCCACCAAAGCTGGCGGGAGATGCACCAGGGCTGGATATTCTCCATCCAGTGGTCATAGGTTTTCTTCCAATTTTCGGGAATGAAGC
>CAYULR010000329.1:0-2969 GCA_964445685.1 uncultured Algimonas sp. | reverse complement strand
AGACGCGACTTGGGTGGCAGTGTGAGGACAGGCCCCGGCAATAAATGCCGGGGACTGGCTATCGGCGGGGGCGGTGGGTTAGATGGCGAGATACGTCCGCGCTTATCGGGGTTGAGTTGCCGTGTAGTTTCAGCGACTTGTCACTAATCTCAACAATCGTATCCGCCCCGCCCCAAACCGGGGTTACAACACCCCCGTTCCCGGCTGCTCTTAACAAGCCGACCGAACACCTTCCGTGAGGGACTGGCTAACGCGTGCCACTCCCTCCAACCCATCGTTCACTCCAACCGAACCTGTAAGTTCAACCGGAGTGGCACACAAAAAGCGTTCCTCCCTCGCGGAAGGCACCTTTTTACCCCTCCCGCTCCGGATCAGCACCGGGGTCGCACCTCTCCCCCTGCCTGAAACAAGACCCAACGCGAACACTTCGCCCCGTTGGTGGAAGATCACCGGGTGGAAGATTACCGGAGCGTTGTTGAATATCTGAAAAGCACTGAACAGCCTTCGCGCGCAAAGCTCTCGCTGCCGCTCGCTGCACCTCCGGTGCAGGGCGGTCAAAGACCCTCGTGCTCGGCTACGCCTGCGCGCGCCGCCCTTTGACCGGCCGTCGGGGTGGCCGGCTAGAACAGGCCGGGGCGCAAAACCCTCACATCCGAAACATTCACGATCCCGATGCGGCGGTCCAGCAGCTCCAGGATCTTGCTCAGCGCAGGCGTCAGCACGTCTTCGTCGGCGATGCAGATCAGCACGACCATGTCGGTGGACTCGCTGATGTCCGTACCACGCGACCAACGGGTCTGGCCGCCGAAGCCGCTCATGGCGGGAACTACGGTCCAGCCCGTCACGCCTGCCTCGCTCAGCAGGCCTTCGGCCCGGCGCAGGGCGGGGCTTTCGATGATCATTTCCAGGCGGAGCTTTTTATTGTCCTCGGACGAAATCGGCATGGCTCAGCCTCCGCTGATCAGGGTTGCGACGGCGATGTAGAGCGGGATGCCGAGCGCGATATTGAAGGGGAAGGTCACGCCCAGCGACAGCGTCAGATAGACGGACGGGTCCGATTCCGGCAGCGCAAGGCGCATCGCGGCCGGAACCGCAATATAGGAGGCGGACGCGCTGAGCACCATCAGCAGGGCCGCGTCGCCGGCCGGCAATCCGATGAGTGCGCAGATGACGGCGGCGACGGCCGCGCCGATCAGCGGCATGTAGAGGCCGAACGCGATGGGCGCGACGCCCAGCTTGCGCCAGCCGCGCCGCAGGCCCCGGCCCGCATTCAGGCCCATGTCGAGCATGAACAAGCACAGGATGCCTTGGAACGGCGCGGTGAAGAACGGCGCGAGGCGTTCATAGCCCTCTTCGCCCGCGACAGCACCGATGACGAGCGCCCCGATGAGCACGACGACCGACGCGTTGAGCAGCACTTCGCGCACCAGTTCGCCCCGGTCGGTGGAGGCGCTGGCCTCCGGGGCCTTGCGGCCCTTCAGCGCGAGCCACAGCGCGGTGATGATGGCGGGCGTTTCCATGATCGCCGCGACGGCGACGAGGTAACCCGACGCCGGAACGCCCGCGATCCGCAGTGCGTCCGTGGCCGCGACGAACGTCACGATGGAGATGGAGCCATAGTGCCCGGCCGTGGCGGCGGCGTCCGTGCGCGACAGCCCGCTGGTCAGGCGCAGCGCCGCATAAGCGACGAGCGGCATGGCGAAGGAGAGCAGCGCGGCTGCGCCGAACACGGCGAAGACCTGCCCGTCCACGACCGTCTTGGACATCTCCACCCCGCCCTTCAGGCCGATCGCCATCATCAGGTAGATGGCGAGGCCCTTGGCGAAGCTCTGCGGGACGCTCATGGGCGAGCGCAGCAGGGCCGCGAACAGGCCGAGCGCGAAGAACATCACGACCGGCGAGAGGAGTGTGTCGAGCGCGTTCATGGAAGTCTCCTGTCCAGTCCTACTCTTCTTCGGACGAGGGCTGCTCCGCCGGGGCGCGTCGCAGCGTCATCAGATCGTCCGGCTCGCCCACCAGCGCGACCACGTCGCCGTCCATCAGCACGTTGTTGGGCGTGGCGATGACGGTCTGGTTGCCGCGTTCGATCAGCGCGACAACGACGTCGCCCATGCCGGTCAGGTCGCCCACGCGCTTGCCGATCTGCGCCTTCAAGCGCGGCAGGCTGGCGACGGGAACGTGCAGGAAATGGTCGTCGCGCACGAGCACGTCGTTCAGCTCGGCTTCGGAACGCGCTGACAGCCAGCGCCGCTCGAAGCCCTCGCCCTGGACGATCTCGGCCAGGTGGCCCGCAATGCGCATGTCCAGGCCGGCCGGCTTGGGCGGGCAGAGCAGGAACATGAGCGTGTGCACGTCGTCCGGCGTGTCGAGGTCCAGGTCCAGCCGCGCCTTGGGTCCGAAGCGGAAGATGAAGAGCTCCGGCTCTTCGATGCGGCCGTCGACATAGCGCGCCAGGCGCACGCCGTCGCTGATGGGCCGGAAGATCAGGCGTTCGGAGCCGAGAATGTCCGCCGTTGTGGCGGGCGCGATATTGTAGCGCTTCACCCCCTCCTCGGCCATCAGCTCGGAGAGCGTCTCCATGTCGTAATGGCCGTAGCGGAAGTCGGTGACGAGCGAGCGAGCGACGACGGATTCGTAGGACAGGTTCTGCGCCTGGGTGCGGTCGTTGATGATGGTCATCAACTCGTGCTCGAGGCCTTCATAGGCGTTGCGGCCCAGCCGGTCGGCGACGTGGAAGATCGCGCCGCGCCGCTGCACCCGCTTGGACGCGTAGGTGTTGTACCAGACCACGCAGAGGATCACCATCATGCCGGTGAAGGCAATGGCCATCGTGCCCATTTCGATGATCAGCCAGAAGCCGATCAGGATGCCCGCGATCGGCATCCACGGATAGAGCGGGACCTTGAAGCCGGGCTTGTAGGTCGCGATGCCCGACTCGCGCATCACCATCACGGCGGCGCAGACCAGCA
>CAYULR010000328.1:0-2979 GCA_964445685.1 uncultured Algimonas sp. | reverse complement strand
CGGGCAAGGCCGACGTGTTCATCAACATTCCGCTGAAGGCCCTCAACGACCATCCCGGCCTTGGGCGCGTCATCATCGGGGCCTTGCTCAACACGCTCTACGAGGCGGACGGCCGCGCCGCTGCGCCGGTCCTCTTCATGTTGGACGAAGCGGCCACGCTGGGGAAGCTCAAGATCATCGAGACGGCGCGCGATGCCGGTCGCAAATACAAGATCTCCCTTCTGCTCATCTACCAGTCCCTCGGACAGCTTGAAGACGCTTGGGGCCGAACCGCCAAGTCTAAATGGTTCGAATCCACCGCTTATCGGATTTTCAGCGCCGTCTCCGACGAAAAGACGGCGCAGGAACTGTCGCGCATGTGCGGCGACTATACGGTGGAAGTCCGCAATTCGTCTCGAAACCGCACGTCGAACTACCGTCAGGGTCGAATGGACAGTGGCAAGACCCGCTCCATCCAAGTCCAAAACCAGAAACGCGCTCTCCTTCTACCGCACGAAATCCTCTCCTTCATGCGCGGTGACGAACAGCTCGTCTTCGTTGGGGGACGCCCTCCCCTTCGATGCGGACGCGCAATCTACTTCCGCCGTCCGGATATGGTTAGAGCCGTGGATGATAATCGCTTCGCATCCTAGCCCCTCCCCTCGGACGTAAGACCGCCTCAGCTCGCCAGAATGGCGTGCTAGAGCGCCTTGAAGAGTTTTTTCGACGCCCCATAGCGTCCGAACCTTGGCGGCTCTCTCCGGCTCGTTTCTGAATAGGGACGTCTAAAGACGTTTTCGGTGTAGTCTTGAAAACCTGCTTGCACGGATTTCTTGTTGACTGTGATGACGCTGATGACGCGATTTCATGTTTACATGTTTACAAGTAATCACCGATTTCTTGCTTTCTCTGTCATCGTTGCTTACCGTTGATTTCACTGATGACAACGATTTCTTAGTGATTTCACCGCAGACGTGAAGACTAGATTTCACGAATACGAACGAGGGGCAACATGGCTCATGTGATTGCAATGCTGTCGAGCAAGGGCGGAGTGGGGAAGACAACCCTGACTCTGGCGCTCGCGGGCGAGTTGGCGGAGCAGGGGTTCAAGGTCGGCCTCGTGGACGCCGATCCCAACACGCCGCTCGACATCTGGCACAGGGAAGGTCATGCGCCGGACAACATCACAGTCTATGTTGACCCGGACGATCAGGGCCTCACAATCCGCGACACGATCCGCCAGGCGACCGAAGAGAACGATTGGGTCATTGTCGATACGGAGGGCACGGTGAATGTGCGCGTCATGCAGACCATTCCCGCGACGCATTTGGCGCTCATCCCTATCACGGCGTCGATCGTGGACATTCGGGAGGCGGCGAAGGCCGTGAAGCTCTGTCAGGACATGTCGGAGGGCCGGAAGGTGCCGATCCACTATGCTCTGGTGCGGACCCGCATCGAACCTGTGATCAATTCGCGCGAGGACACCGCCTTTGCCGCCATGGTCCGGGACTCCGGACTTCCGGTCCTCGATACCGCACTCATCAACCGTGCTGCCTTCCGGTCGATGCTCCGCCTGGGTGATACACTGCACGGACTCAAGGCGAGCGAAACACCCGGTCTGGACAAGGCGAGGTCCAACGCGCGTGATCTGGCGAACTCCATGGCCCGCTTCTACGCCGAGGCCCAGAAACGGGAGGCCGCAGACGCGGCATAGTGAGGATGACCGAACGCAAAGGAACTGACCCATTCGCCGCGCTCAGCGCGCCCGCCGCCCTACCGGTTGTCGATGAGGACGTCGCAAAGGAAGTGGCCCAACAGTCTGGCTACAAAAGGGAAGCCACCGAAGCCCCGAAGCCCAAACCCAAGACGAAGTCCAAGCCAGTTACTAAGAGGGCTGCCAAACCTGCCGCGAAGAAACCCGCCCGAAAGGCCGCTGTCTCGCCAAGTGACGACGCTGGGGAAGGCGAGGTCGAGGTGCGTCGCCTCAAGCGGACCAAGAAAGACGGTGTGCGGAAAGTCGTCTTCTCGCAGCGTATATCGCCGACGACCGCCAACATCTTCTACGATTTCGGTCACGAAGGTCATCACATGGCCGACGTGATGGAACGCGCGGCAATTCTGCTCAAGAAGCATGGCATGAAGGGCAAGTAGCCCAACTGCCTCCGGCTATGAGACGGTCGCCTCACGCTGCACTGCTCGCATGCCGGTGCAGGTCGCGCCGCGCCTCCATCCGCGTCCGGGTCAGCGCCAGCAGGGCAGGGGGCAGCGTGTAAACGCCCCGGCTGTCGAGCTTCGCGCAGACCGTCACCTCCGGGCGGCAGTCGGCGGGCCGGTTCTTCAGGATGCCCCATAGATAGGCGTTCACATTCCGGATCGGCTCGCGCTCGTTCCACGGGCGGCTGTCCGGAATATCGGTCCGGCGCATATCGCGGACCAGCCGGGTTTCAAGAAACGCCATCAAGGCCCGCTCCCGGCCGTGGCTCCACAACGCCTTCTGCCAGAAGAAGTCCTTGAAGCCGGGTTGCAGCTCGGCCTTCAGATCCTCCACAGCCTCCGCGACCTCGTCCGGGCTTAGCGTGTCATCCAGATCGTGCCCCAGCTCCCGCATCGCGGCTCTCGCCACCTCGGCGAAGTCCTCCGGGTCCATGCCTCTTGCCCCTTGCCGACGTTTCCCCACTCCGGATGCTTCCGGTCTGGTCCCGGCCTCGCCTCCGCCCCCATCATGTCGCAAGGCTTTTTGCCTACAGGGCGTAGCCCCCACATCTGCCTTCAATTCCATCTCGGTCTGACCTTCCTCTGTAGCAGAAGAAGAATCCCCCAAGGGGGGTGAGGGCGGCTTTCCGCCCCCTAAATATGATAAAGTGAAAACCTCCCCACCGCCCGTATCACCCCGAACGTGGTTTTCGGCCTCGGCGCGGGCATTACTTGCCACCAATGGGGCAAATACGGCCTGCGCCCATGCCGCCAGCCTCTCGCAGCGCCAGCGGTAGCGGTTCCACA
>CAYULR010000327.1:0-3003 GCA_964445685.1 uncultured Algimonas sp. | reverse complement strand
GCCGGACGAGGACGATCCGGAAGCGGTGATGAAGTGGCAGACCAAGATGGACAACGCGGTCGGCAAGGCGGAAGTCCTAATCCAGAAGCAGCGTCACGGCCCCATCGGCTCGGTCATGTTGTCGTTCACGCCGGAGCTGACCAAGTTCGGCAACCTCGCCATGGATGATGGCGGCGGGTATACAGAGTACTGATGTTCTCATGCTGGTGATGCGCGCATTGCCCCGTTGACCGGAGGGCATGCGCTTTCCATTCAGGGCGCATGCAAGCTGCCCACGACTTCCGCGAAGAATGTGACGCCATAGACGCGCTGCTGGCCCCGTTGAGCGAGGCGGACTTCGCGACGGCGACCCGGTTCAAGGGCTGGACTATCGGCGAGATCGTGGAGCATCTGCACCTGTTCAACATCGCCGTGGATTGCGGGCTGGAAAGCGACGCGGCCTTTGCGGAGTTCTGCGCGAAGATCCTGCCCAACATGGCCAAGGGTCACCGGGCGCTGCAACGCGACTGGTTCGGCGACACGCCCGCACGTGACACCTACCAGGCGTGGCGCGAGCTCTATCCGGCCTTGGCGGACCGCTTTGCCAAAGCCGACCCGGAGGCCCGCCTGAAATGGTTCGGCCCGGATATGAGCGCCCGGTCGGCCATCATAGCGCGACAAATGGAACACTGGGCGCACGCGCAGGCCATCTATGACGTGCTGGGCGTGGAACGGCAGGACGCAGACCGTCTGCGCAACGTCGCGCATATCGGCGTGACGACCTATAGCTGGAGCCACAAAGTCAACGGAATGGAGCCTCCCAAGCCCAAGCCTTATGTCCGTCTCACCGCTCCGGGCGGCGACATCTGGGAGTGGAACGACCCGCAGGACGAAAACCGCGTGGAAGGGCCGGCGGTGGATTTCTGCCAGGTCGTGACGCAGTGCCGGAACGTGGCTGACGTGGAGCTGACGACCGTCGGCGAAACGGCGGCGCGCTGGATGAAAACGGCGCAGTGTTTCGCCGGGCCGAAGGAAACGCCTCCGGCTCCGGGTGAGCGGCGGATAGGTTAGTTATGCATAGCTTCAAGACAGTCTCCGACATCCGCATCGAACCGGGCGGCACGGCCAAGCTCGACGCGCACGTGGCAGGCCTACCGCGCAACAAGCGCATCGCCATCGTCACCGACAAGGGCGTGCGGTCGCTCGGCCTGATGGATGCGGGCATCGCGGCGCTGGATGATGCGGGTTACGACGTCATGGTCTTCGACGACGTCGTGGCCGACCCGCCTGACAGTGTCGTGGAAGCGGGCGCGGAGGCTGTGAAGCGGTTCGGCGCGGGTCTGGTCATCGGCTTCGGGGGCGGCTCTCCCATGGACACGGCTAAAGTCATCGCGTTCCTGGCCGACAATGACGTCTCCCTCTCGGATATTTACGGCGTCGACGTCGCGCAGGGCTCGCGCTTGCCGCTGCTGCTCGTCCCGACAACGTCCGGCACCGGCAGCGAAGTCACCAATGTGGCCATTATCACGACGGGCAAGGGCAGCAAGAACGCGGTGGTGTCCGACCCGCTCTATGCCGATCGGGTGCTGCTGGACGCGGACCTGACGCTCGGCCTGCCGGGCCACATCACCGCGGCGACGGGCATCGACGCCATGGTCCACGCGATCGAGGCCTACACCTCCGTTCATCGCAAGAACCCGATCAGCGACGCGCTGGGCCTGAGCGCGCTTCGTAAACTGACAGGCGCGATTGGCCGTGCAGTCAACACGCCGGGCGACGTGGACGCGCGCAACGACATGCTGATCGGTGCGATGCTGGCCGGGCAAGCCTTCAGCAACGCGCCCGTCGGTGCGGTCCACGGCCTGGCTTATCCGCTGGGCGGGTTCTTCCACGTCCCGCACGGCCTGTCGAACTCGCTCGTCATGGTCGAAGTCATGAAGTTCAACGCCCAGGAAGAGCGGGCCAAGCGCTGGTACGGGGAGATCGCGGCGGATTTGGGCGTGGGCGAAACGCCTAGCGCGCTGATCGATGAAATCCTGCGTCTGCAGGACGAGACGAAAGTGCAACGCCGCCTGCGCGACGTGAACATCACGGAAGACGCCATCCCGATGATGGCGGACGATGCGATCCTGAAGGACCGCGTTCTGCGCAACAATCCGCGCGAGATGACCCATGCGGATATCGTGAAGATCTACGAGACGATTGCGTGAGCCGTACCCTCCCCGATACACGCGCCCGCTACGCGTTCTTCCGCACCTTCGAGACCCGTTGGAACGACAACGATATTTACGGGCACATCAACAACTCGGTCTACGGCTTCTACGTCGACACGGTCGTCAATGATTGGCTGATTGAGCGCGGGCTGCTCGACATTCACGGCGGCAGCGGCGGACCGATCGGCCTGGCCGTGGAAACGGGTTTCCACTTCTTTGCCTCCCTCGCCTATCCGCAGACCATCACGGCGGGGCTTCGCGTCGGCCATCTGGGCAACAGTTCGGTCCGCTACGAAGTTGGGTTGTTCGGCGAAGAAGACAGCACAGCCGTACGCGGTCGGTTCACCCATGTCTACGTCGATGAAAAAACCCGCCGTCCGGTCCGGATTTCTGATACAATGAGGAAAACCCTGGGGGAGCTAATCAAATGACCGCACTGGATATCGACCAAGGCCAGATGGACGCCATGATGGCCGAAAGCGCCGAGATGGACGGTCAACAGGCCACGTTCACGCGGATGCAGGACGGGACGCTGGACGACTGGAAAATCATTGGCGCCGCCCACAAGCAGGAGTTCGGCAACACGGCCGACCGCTTCATCGGCATGCTGCGCCAGCTGGAAGACGCGACACTCGGATTTGCCTGCGACCAGCTTCAGCACGCGCTGATGTGCGGAACACTCGCGCGCCGTGCCGGAGCCTCGACCGAACACATTGTCATCGCGCTCTGCCACGACATTGCGAAAGTCATCAACGTCCCGAACCACGGTCCCATCGCGGCGGAGATGATGCGGCCCTACATTAGCGAAGAC
>CAYULR010000326.1:0-3013 GCA_964445685.1 uncultured Algimonas sp. | reverse complement strand
GGACACATAGTCCATGACATATTCCATGCCCGCGCAGCCGCCATTGGTCACGCCGACCCGCAGATAGCCCTCACCGCGCTCTTCCAGAACATCGCGCACGGCATCGGCGGCGGCATCCGTCAGGGTGACCAGCTTCGGCCGGGCACGTTTGCTTTCAGTGATCATGCGGTCCTTGAGGCTCATGGGGTCTCCCTACAGCATGTTCAGTTCAAGACGGGCTTCTTCGCTCATGCGGTCCGGCGTCCAGGGCGGGTCGAAGACCATGCTGACCTGCACATCGCGGACTCCGTCGACCTTGCGGCAGGCATCGCGCACCCAGATCGGCATCTCGCCCGCGACGGGACACCCTGGAGCCGTCAGCGTCATGTCGATCAGAAGCGTCCGGTCATCCTCCAGCTCGACCTTGTAGATCAAGCCAAGCTCGTAGATATCCGTCGGAATTTCAGGGTCGTAGACAGTCTTCAGCGCATCCACCACGTCGTGCGTGATCGTCTCGATCTCAGCGTCCGTCGGCGCTTCGGCAGGCGCGCCGGAGACGTCGAACACGTCGCGTTCCGGCTTCGCCTCGGCCGCAGGCGCGACAGGCTCAGACTCCGGCACGTAGCCCGGAATCTGCGCATTGGCGAGCTGCTCGGCCCGGCGTTCTCTTTCGGTGAGATTGTCCATTACCTGTCCAATATAGTCGTTCGGAAGAGTCTGTGAAACCCGTCTGACATCACCCCAGCATCATGGCGGCCTTCTTAACCGCCTCCACGAAGCGGTCCGCCTCGTCCACTGTGTTGTAGATCCCGAAACTCGCCCGCGCCGTGCTGTGAACGTCGAAGCGTTCCATAAGCGGTTGCGTGCAATGCTGCCCAGCCCGCACGGCAACGCCGTACTTATCCAGGATTTGGGCCACGTCATGCGCATGCGCCCCGTCGAGATTGAAAGCCAGAACTGGCCCTTTCCCAGTCGTTTCGCCGAAGATGCGAACGTTGTTCAGGTCACGCAGACCGTCCCTCGCTGCGTGATAGCAGGCCATCTCATGCGCATGGACTGACGCCATGTCATACTGCGAATACCAGTCGATGGCCGCACCAAGGCCAATGGCCTCCAGAATGGGCGGCGTGCCGGCCTCGAACTTGGCAGGCGCTTCGGCGTAGGTGATGCGGTCTGTGTAGACATCCTCGATCATCTCGCCGCCACCGTTGAAGGGCTGCATCCGCTCGAGAATATCCGTCGTGCCGTAGAGCGCACCGATGGCCGTGGGGCCGTAGAGCTTGTGTCCCGTCATGGCGTAGAGATCGACGCCCAACGCCTGAACATCCACGTCGAGGTGGACCGCAGCTTGCGTGCCGTCGGACACCGTGACGGCGCCCGCGGCCTTGGCCCAACGCGCGATTTCCGCAATGTTGTTCACCGTGCCTAACACATTGGACATATGCACGACCGAGACGATTTTCGTCTTTTCCCCAATGAGTTGACGGAAAGCCTTCATGTCCAGAGAGCCGTCGTCCAGCACAGGGACGAAGCGCAGGACCGCACCGTGGCGTTCGCGCAGGAAGTGCCACGGCACGATGTTGGAGTGATGCTCCATCTGCGTCAGGACGATCTCATCTCCGGGCTGGATCATATGGGCGAGACCATAGGCGCAAAGGTTCAGCGCTTCCGTTGCCCCGCGCGTGAACACGATGTTGTCGGGCGAAGGCGCGTTCAGAAAATTCGCCACCTTGCCTCGCGCGGCCTCGAAGGCTTCCGTCGTCTCGTTCGCCATGGTGTGCAGGCCGCGGTGCACGTTGGCGAAGCTGCCCCGCATCTGGTCCGCCATGGCATCGATGACGGCGTTCGGCTTCTGCGCCGACGCGGCATTGTCGAGGTAGGCCAGCGGGTGGCCGTTGACCTCCCGGGAGAGGACCGGGAACTGCGCGCGGATATGCTCGATATCGAAGCTCACGCCCTTGCCTCGAGCCATTCCCGAACGCTTGCCAGCATCGTCTCGTCGTCGCCCAAGCGTGCGGCGATGAACGCTTCCAGCAGCATCGCCCGCGCCTGCCCGTCCGGAATGCCGCGTTGGCGCATGTAGAAGAGCGCGTTTTCGTCCAACTGGCCGATCGTGTTGCCGTGCGCGCACTCCACATCGTCGGCGTAGATTTCAAGTTCCGGCTTTGCGTTGATCTTGGCCGTATCGCTCAGCATCAGCGCGTCGTGGCGCATCTCGGCGTCGGTCTGCTGCGCGGGACGGCGGACATGGAACTTGCCTTGGAACACGCCGCGCGCCTTGTCGGACACGACACCCGCGACCGCGTCGCGCACGGTCGAGCCCGGCACGGCGAAGTCGATATGGTTGGTGATGTCGGCGTGACGCGTTCCGTCCAGCAGGTACGCCCCGGACATCTCGACGTTGGCTGCGCCCATGCAGGCAAGCCGGGTTTCGAGGCGCGTAAAGGCCCCGCCAAAGGTCAGCTGCGTCTGCTCGAACGTCGCATCGGCCCAAAGCGTCACATGCGCCCGGACATGACGGATCATCTCGGATCCGTCTTTTGACACGAGCGTACGGCGCAGGGTCCCGCCCTCCTTGACGACATAGGTCAGGTCGAGATTGGCGAAGCCGCTCTCTGCCGAGTGATATTCGATGACGGTCAGCGTTGCGCCTTTGCCAACTTCGATCCGGAAGCGCGCATTCCCCGTTTCGAGGTCGCGGATTTCCATCGGTTTGTCGTAAGTTTCGCCCTCTGGCACGACGATCGAGAAAACCTCATCGGCATACTCGGCCGCGATGCGACCCATAAGGTCGTTCGGCTCGACAGGCTCCGGACCCGCAAGCGAGAGCCCGGGCTGGTCAGGCGCTTCAGGGCCGGAGATGCTCGCGCTCAACGCGGCGTCGAACCCGGCAGGGTCGTGCTTGGCCACCTCGGCGCGAAGATCCGACCACTTCCAGGCCTCAAGGCCACGATGGGGAAGCTGATCACGCATATGCGTCATAGCCTTCCGTCTCGAGTGTCTTGGCGAAGTCCGCCTCGCCGCTGGCCTTGAT
>CAYULR010000325.1:0-3018 GCA_964445685.1 uncultured Algimonas sp. | reverse complement strand
TCTGCGGTTGGACGACGATTTGCGTCACGCCGCCCGCCAGAGCGGCTTTTGACGCTGATGCTAAGGTTTCTAGGTTTTCAAGACCCGGCTCACCCGCCTTAACGCGCGCATCAATAAGGCCGGGCGCACAAGATAAACGGTGGCCGTCCATCACGTCGCCCCGAACGGTTACGTCTCCAACAGCAACGATCAGTCCGTCTTCAATCACGATGTGACCAATTTCATCCCGACCGGACGCCGGGTCCATGATGCGAATATCTGTAATCGTCAGGGTCACGCGCGGGCCTCCGAAACGATTCCTTCGGACAGCGCATGAAGGATCGCCATACGCATGGCGACGCCAGCTGCGACTTGGTTCGTGATCAGGGAAACTTCAGGATCATCGGCAATGCCAGAGCTGATCTCGACCCCGCGGTTCATCGGGCCGGGGTGTAAGACAACGGCCCCGTCTTTCGCATAGCCAAGCTTGGTGCGATCCAACCCGTAATAATGGAAATATTCGCGCTTAGACGGGACGAAGGCCCCGCTCATCCGTTCCAGTTGCAGGCGCAACATCATGACGGCATCGCAATGCGCTAGGCCTTCTTTCATCGTGTGAAAGACATCGACGCCCCATTGATCCGCATCTGTTGGAATCAGTGTCGGCGGCCCAACCAAGCGAACTTCCGCGCCAAGCATATTGAGGAGTTGCACATTGGACCGGGCGACACGGCTATGCAAAATATCACCGCAAATCGCGATGCGAATGCCCGAAAAATCGCCGTCAAAGGCTTGGCGTAAGGTGAGCGCGTCGAGGAGTGCCTGTGTCGGGTGGGCGTGCATGCCGTCACCCGCATTGATGACTGAGCAAGAGACTTTCTGGGCGAGGAGGGACGGTGCGCCAGAGCTACCATGACGCACGACGAGCAAATCCGGGTTCATCGCGTTAAGCGTCGCCGCCGTGTCGAGTAAGGTTTCGCCCTTTTTCACGGACGAGCTTGCGACCTGCATGCTAATAACATCGGCACCCAGACGTCGTCCGGCCAGTTCGAAGGATTTCTCGGTCCGGGTGGAGTTCTCGAAGAAGAGGTTGATCAGCGTCTTGCCGCTCAGCACATCGCGCGGGCCGGTCTTCTGCACGTCGAGATCGGCATAGTACGCGCCGAGCGCCAGCAGGTTCTCTATATCGGCGCGGTTGAATCCAACGATGTCGAGGCAATGCCTCTTGTTGAACGCGTATCCCTCGAAAGGCTGCATGGGGGAGCCGCTATGGACCCGGACGGGCGGAGTCAATCGCCCGCTCGATCTCGCGCGTGATGCGGGACAGGTCCGCCTGTGGATTGGCCGCGACGTTGCGCAGGCAGAGCGCGCCGTCGATGCGCGTCGTCGAGCACACACCGTCCAGCCGCTGCGCCAGCGTTTCGGTCAGCCCGTCCCGCGCGCGCCACACAACGACCCCTGTTTCAGGGGGCTGCAACAGCGTCAGGGCCGGGTGGCCGTCGATCCATTCGGCCAGCGCGTCGGCCCGCGCCATGTCGGCTTCGATCCGCTGCGCCAGGCCCGTCCGGCCCCACGCCACCAGCGTGGCGAGCAGGGGCAAGGCGTTGGCGCTGCGCGATCCCTGGACCCCGATATTCGGCGTGGCGAGATAGTCGCCACCGAAAGCGATGGAGGATTTGGCCGCACCGTCCCGGAACAGCACCATTCCTGCATCCTTGGGCTGGTAGAGCCATTTGTGCGCCGACACTGCGACGCTGTCCGCCTGTTCGATCCCGTCCAGCCGATCGGCATGGGCGGTGAACCGCAACGGCCCCGCCCAGGCTGCGTCCACATGCAGCCAGCGTGCGCCGTGCCGCGCCAGCGGATCGACCGCGCCGCGTCCCGTCGTTCCCGCCGTGGGGACCAGCGCCGCGTCCGACAGGTCGGGCAGCGCGTCGGTGCACATCCGCCCCCGGTCATCGACGGGCAGGGCGACTGATTCCAGCCCGAGGATGTGCGCGGCCTTGGCGACGGACAGGTGCGCTTCGGCGGAGTGCACGACGCGTCGGCACCCGGCTTCCCGCGCGGCCCAGAGTGCGTTGAGATTGCCGAGCGACGAGCCCGCGCACATGAACCCCCAGCCCATACCGAACGCGGGGGTGATCCAGCCCATCAGCTGCGCTTCGGCGCGTGTCGCCAGCGGGCTCAGCGAAGGGTGGAGCAGGTTCTGGTTCATGGCCGCGTTCAGCGCGGTCACGTCCTGCGCGATCTTGGGCGTGGGCGGGTCCATGTGGGCCAGCGACGTCGCCGCGCCCAGGTCGGCGGAATGAGCGCGCATGAGTCCGGTGAAAAGCGCGGACGCCTCCGCTTCGCCCAAGCCGCCTTCGGGCCAGTGTTCGGGAAGCCCGGTCAAGCGCGCAACCGGTCCAGCACGCCTTGCAGAATGTACCCGGCCGCCATCGCATCGACCTTGTCGGCCCGCTTGGCCCGGCTGACATCGGCCTCGATCATGCTGCGCGTCACGGCGGCGGTGGAGAGCCGTTCGTCCCACAGGAAAAGCGGGATGTCGTCGAGCCTGAGAAGGTTGGTGCAGAAGTCCCGCACGCTCTGGACACGCGGCCCGGCGCTGCCGTCCATGTTCAGCGGCAGTCCCACGACCAGGGCGGAACACTCGTTCTCGCGGTAGGTCTGCAGGAGCTGCGTCGCGTCCGGCGTGAACTTCTTGCGCCGGATGGTCAGCAGCGGCGTTGCGATCAACCGCGTCCGGTCGGAAACGGCCAGGCCCAACGTCTTGGTGCCGGGGTCAAGACCCAGCAGGGCGCCTTGCGTGGCGGCGAGAGCGTCGAGGTCGATGAGAGCCATAAGGCGCGGATAGGCCGCGCGGGCAGGGGCGGCAAGGGGACAGGGAAGGGGAGTGTTGTGGCTGTCCCATCTTATCATCAGGGAGGCCGTGATAAGCTAAATGGCCAAGCCATTGTCCCCGGCATTTATTGCCGGGGCCTCCCTCGGTCGTGGTCCCACGTCCGGCTGGGCCGGTCGGGGCGCAAGACAACCACGAGG
>CAYULR010000324.1:2386-3045 GCA_964445685.1 uncultured Algimonas sp. | reverse complement strand
CTCATGATCCATTCCGGGTGAATCGACTTCCAGAGCGACTTGTCCCGCGCCAGCTCCTTCGCGTCATCCGCCGTCAGACCGAGCCGGTTCATCCCCGTATCGAGCATGACCGCCGTGTAGGTGGGGTAGTTCACTTCGCGCGAGACTTCCGCCCAGTAGCGGGCCTGTTCGAGCGAGTTGATGACGGGCTTCAGCTTCGCACCGAGCAGCGCGCCCCGGTCGCGCGGGGCCGGTCCGTTCAGCACGAAGATCGCCGCGTTCGGGCCGACCGCGTCGCGCAGCATCTTCCCTTCGCCCGCCGTGGCCACGAAGAAGATCCGGCAGCCTGCGCCGTAGAGCGCACGGCCGACCGTTTCCGCGCCGAGGCCGTAGGCGTCCGCCTTGACCGAGGCGCCGACCTTGGCGCGCGGCGCGAGCTCCGAAAGAGCTTCGTAATTGGCTTTGACCGTCGCGAGATCGACGCGAAGGGTCGGGCGGGTGGAATAGGGAGGCAGGCTCATCCGCCGCGCCTAGGGGCGCGTTGCGGCGAAGGCAAGGCGACTAGAGGGCGGTTGCCGCTTTTGCGTTGGCCGTGACGGTGTCCCAATCGGCCTTGGCGAGCGAGCCCTTGTCCGCGACCCAAGACCCGCCAACGCACACGACGCTGGGCAGGTCGAGGT
>CAYULR010000324.1:0-2376 GCA_964445685.1 uncultured Algimonas sp. | reverse complement strand
AGGTAGCGCCGGACATCGTCGCGGCCGATGCCGCCTGTCGGCATGAAGGACAGTTGCGGCAACGGACCGCCAATCGCTTTCAGCGCGGCCACGCCTCCGTTGGCCTCTGCTGGGAAGAACTTCACAGTCTCGTAGCCCCGTTCCAGCATGGCGACGGCTTCGCCGACCGTGCTGATGCCGGGCACGGCGGGAACGCCTGCATCGGCGATCGCATCGGCAAGACGCGGCGTTGTGCCAGGCGTAACGATGAAATCCACGCCTAGCGAGGCACAACGGCCCACCTGTTCGACATCGATGACCGTGCCGACGCCCAAAACGATTCCGGTATCGGCGGCCTTCAATGTCTCGATGACCTCGAACGCCCGCGGCGTGCGCAGGGTCAGTTCGATGACGTCTATACCGCCTGCCATTAGGGCTTTGGCAAGCGGAACGGCGTGATCCGGCTCGTCCAGAGTAACGACGGGAACGACTTTTGAGCGTTTGAGAGGCGTAAGGTCCATGGCCAATCGGCTAGGGTCGCTTGACACCGCTGTCAACGCCGCCGCACTATCCGCCCATGAAGACGACCATCACAGACGTCGCGAAGGAAGCGGGCGTGTCCATGAAGACCGTGTCCCGGGTCCTGAACAACGAACCCAATGTGGCGAAGACCACGCGGGAGCGTGTGATGGAAGCGGCGGCGGCGCTGCAATACACGCCGAACCTCGCCGCGCGGGGACTGGCCAGTTCGCGGTCCTACCTTATCGCGCTGATCTACGACAATCCGAGTCCCAGTTACATCTCCAACCTCCAACGCGGTGCGGTCGCGGCCTGCCGGGCGAGGGGATACCATCTGGTTCTCCAGCCCATGTCGGCGGAAGACGCCAACGGCGCTGCGGCGGAGCCTCTGATCCGGCGGTTGGGTGTCGATGCCGTTGTGGTCGCGCCGCCCTTGTCTGACTCCGCCGTCTTGCGCGATGTGCTGAAACGGGTTGGGCTCCGGCATGTGCTGATCGGCCCTGACGACGCAGACGACCGCGCCGCCGTGCAGATGGACGACCGGGACGCTGCAGCCCGCATGACGGAGCATCTGATCGCCCTGGGTCACAAGGATATCGGCTTCATCGAAGGTCCGGACGATCACTCCTCCAGTGCGCGCCGCCGCGAAGGGTTCGAGCGCGCGATGAAGGCAGCGGGTCTGACGGTTCGGCCCGACCGCGTCACGGCCGGGGATTTCACGCTGAAGTCCGGGCAGGATGCGGCGGAGCAACTGCTTGCCGACGAGGCCGACAGGCCCACTGCCATTTTCGCGTCCAATGACGACATGGCCGCCGGAGCGATGCAGATCGCCGGTCGGAAAGGCCTGGACGTTCCCGGCGACATATCGGTTAGCGGTTTCGACGACACCCCTGTGGCACGCACTGTCTGGCCGCCCATGACGACCGTCGCTCAGCCCATCCGGGCCATGGGCGAACGGGCCGTCCAGAGGCTCGTCGAGCCGACTGACGAAGCGCCGGATGTCGAGACGCTCGACTTCGAGTTGGTCCTGAGAGAATCGACGGCGACCGTCCAAGACTAGGCCGGGCAGGGCCGTTGCGATTGACAGCGCTGTCACGGCTCGACTATCCTCCGGCCAACGCCCAACCTCGGACTCACGTCACGAAAGAAGGGGCGGCGAGGGGAAGGGCCGGACATGGCAGATCAGGAAGCCGATAAAATCGAGGCATCGCATGGCAGCGCGATCGATGCAGAGAACAGCTCCGGCTTCGTTCCTGTCGAACCGTTCGAACTGGTTGTCTTCGGCGCCACTGGAGACCTGGCCCGCCGCAAGCTTCTGCCGTCTCTCTACCACCGCTACTGCGATGGTCAGATCCCAGACAATTCGCGCATCATCGGCGTGTCCCGTTCGGAGCTGTCCCGCGACGAGTTCGTCACCCTGGTCAAGGACGCCTATTACGAGTTCGAAGAGCACCCCGACTTCAAGCCGGATTGCTTCGAACGCTTCGCGCAGATGCTGGACTATGTCGCCGTCGATGTCGCTGACGATGAAGGCGGCTGGTCTGCGCTATCTGAAACGCTCGGCCCGAAGTCCGAGCTGATCCGCATCTTCTACCTCGCCATGCCGCCGCGCCTGTTCGTGGACATCGCGGCGGGTCTGGACGCTGCCGGGCTGGCGCACGAGGAAAGCCGGGTCGTGCTGGAGAAACCGCTGGGCAAGGACTTCGCCTCGGCCGACGCGATCAATGAAGGTGTGGGCCGCGTCTTCGACGAAAACCGCATCTACCGGATCGACCATTATCTGGGCAAAGAGACCGTCCAGAATCTGATGGTCCTGCGCTTTGGGAACATCCTGCTGGAACCGCTCTGGAACAGCCGCGCCATCGAGCACATCGAGAT
>CAYULR010000323.1:2287-3075 GCA_964445685.1 uncultured Algimonas sp. | reverse complement strand
CCGGCAGGCCGAGGCTCGCCATCTCGGCGAGGTTCGCGCCCTTCCCGCCAAGAAGGTTCTTCATGGAGGTGTCGCCCTCCGCCGACCCGCCGCCGAACTTGTAGACCCACTGGCTCATTGAGCTTCATCCCTTGATGGCCGCACGCGGAACACCGTCCCGCGTACCTGTGTAGCGCCCAATAGGGGAGCCCCCGGTCAGGGCAAGTCTGATAGCGCTGTCAGTCCCCGCATGGTCACCATGCGGTGAATTATCCATCCAGCCGCGAGAAGTCCGCAATCCGCCGGAACGTCCCGACGATAGCGGAGAGCAAAGCCAGACGGCGCTGGCGCTCCTGCGGGTCGTCGGAATTGACGACGACAGCCTCGAAGAAGGCGTCGATGGGTTCGCGGAGATTGGCGAGCGCCGCGAGGGCTGCGGGGTAGTCGGCGGAGTCTAGGGCTGCGTCGATGGCGGGACGCGTTTTCGTGAGCGCATCAGCGAGTGTCTGCGCTTCCGCGGCAGTATAGCCCTTCAGTGTGTCAAATTCCGCGAGTTCCAGCGCGCCCTTCTTCTCCTCCGCCCGGAGGATGTTCGCCGCGCGCTTGTAGCCCTGCACGAGGTTCTCCCCGTCCGCGTCGGACAGGAACGCACCGAGCGCTTCCACACGCTGGGAAATGGCGAGCAGGTCGTCTCCGCCCTGCGCGATGACGGCGTCGATGACGTCGTGGCGCTGCCCTTGGTCGCGGAGGTAGACGCGGAGGCGGTCGAGGAAGAAGCTCTGCAAATCAGCGTCCGCCTTTTCGGCCAG
>CAYULR010000323.1:329-2277 GCA_964445685.1 uncultured Algimonas sp. | reverse complement strand
CCAGCGGATATGTAAGACCATTTTCCGTAAGGATGCGAACAACACCCAAAGCCGCCCGCCGAAGCGCATATGGGTCCTTGCTCCCCGTCGGCTTCTCATCAATCGCCCAGAAGCCCACCAGCGTGTCGATCTTGTCCGCCAGCGCAACAGCCACCGCGACCGGCTCTGTCGGTACGGCGTCGCTCGGTCCTTGCGGCTTGTAGTGTTCCTCGATGGCGGTCGCGATGGCGGGGTCTCCGCCTTCGGCTTCGAACATCCAGCGTCCGACCTTACCCTGCAGGCTCGTCATTTCGATCACCGTCTGCGTGACCAGATCGCACTTGGCGAGCCGCGCGGCGCGTTCCGCCATGTCCGGATCGGCCCCGACATGCGGCGCAATCTCGCGGGCGAGCGCGGCGACGCGTTCGGCCTTGTCACGCACAGATCCCAGTTTCTTGTGGAACACGACCGTGTCGAGCTGGTCGTAGTAGCTCTCCAGCGAGCGCTTGCGGTCTTCCTCTTGGAAGAAGCGTGCATCGGCCAGTCGGGCGCTAATGACCTTGGCGTTGCCCGCCTTGATCGTCGCGCCCTTGTCGGCCGTTTCCAGATTGGCGAGGATGACGAAGTTCGGCGCGAGCTTGCCGTCTTTCCCGCGCACCGTGAACGTCTTCTGGTGGCTTTTCAGCGTCAGGCGGATGACCTCTTCCGGCAGTTCCAGGAAGTCCGGGTCCATGTCGCCCAGCAGCGCCACCGGCCATTCGACCAGACCCGCCACCTCGTCGAGCAGGCCCGCATCCTCGACCAGTTCCAGACCGGCCTCCGCGCAGACAGCCTGCGCCTGTTCCAGCACACGCGCCTTGCGCGCCTCGCGGTCGATCATGACATGGCCTTCGCCCGTCAGCTTGACTTCGTAGTCGGAGAAGGAGGACACGTCGAACGGCCCCGGAACCATCTGCCGGTGGCCGTGGACAATATTGTCCGACACGATGCCGCCGACCTCGATGCCGTCGAGGCTCGCCCCGTCCAGCAGCACCGTCAGGCCGCGCAGCGGGCGGACCCAGCGGAAGTCGCTGTCGCCGGACTTCATGCTTTTGGGCCACGGGAAGTCGCCCAGCACCCCCGGAATGGCCTCGCGCAGAATGTCCGCCGTGTCGCGGCCGTCGCGCTGGATCACGGCGACGTAGTATTCGCCCTTCTTGTCCTCGCGCGTTTCGGCCTGGGAGATGTCCGCTAATCCGGCCCCGCGCATGAAGCCTTCCAGCGCGCGTTCGGGCGCGCCGACGCGGGGGCCCTTGCGCTCTTCCGATACGTCCGGGGAGCGCAGCTCCACATCGGTGAGGTAGGTCAGGCGGCGCGGCCCCGTCAGCGCGCGGCTGCCCTTGGGCGACAGGCCCGCCTCCTTCAGCGCAGCATCCATCAGGCGGACGAGATCGGCTCCGGCGCGGACCTGCATCCGGGCGGGAATTTCTTCGGAGAAGATTTCAAACAGCAGTTCGGTCATCACGCGGCGCAGCGCCCTTCGATTTCCACAATATCGGTCAGTCCGGGCATTTCGATCGTGCCCGCATAGTCGGTGCCGGGCTCGGAACTCGCCAGCTCCGCCACGGACAGCTGAACTTCGTAGCCTGCATAGTCCACGATGGCGTAGGTCGTTTCGGCCTGCAGACCGTCATCCAGCGGTACGGTCGGGACGAGGCGCAACGTCTCGCCGCCATATTTCACACGCGCTTCATTGTCCGGATTATCGGCCAAGGTGGCGAAGATGAGCGGCCGGTCTTCGCCCGCATCGGACTGGTAGAAGGTGCAGGCAAAGTCGAGGCTGTCCACGTCGAACGCCTCAAAAGTCCGCTCGCCCACGTCTCCACGCTGTGCGTTGCAGGCCGCCAGCACCAAGACGCCAGCCAAAGTCAGTTTCAGGGGTCGGATCATGCGACGGCCTCCGCGCGCGCGGCTTCGCCGGCGACCCAGC
>CAYULR010000323.1:0-319 GCA_964445685.1 uncultured Algimonas sp. | reverse complement strand
CCCTCACCCGCTTGATATATTCCTGGCGCTGCGTCGGCGACACGACCCCGCGCGCATCCAGCAGGTTGAACAGGTGCGACGCCTTCAGCGCGTGTTCGTAGGCGGGCAGCGGGAGCGGATTGTCGAGCTCCAGCAGCGCCTTGCACTCGGCTTCGGCCATGCGGAAACGCTCCAGGATGTTGTCCGTGTTGGCGTGCTCGAAATTATAGGTGCTCTGCTCCACCTCGTTGCGGTGGAAGACGTCGCCGTAGGACAGGCTGGTCGGGGTGCCAGGTTCGTTGAACGGCAGGTCGTAAACATTATCCACGCCGAACACATA
>CAYULR010000322.1:2563-3085 GCA_964445685.1 uncultured Algimonas sp. | reverse complement strand
GGTCGCACCCCCTCAGTCACGGCTGCGCCGTGCCAGCTCCCCCCTCAAGGGGGAGCAACTGAAGGCACGAGCGAAGGCGCTTCGCAAGGCTGCGACCGAAGAAGAGCGCTGGCTCTGGACGGAGTTGCGTGCCCTGAAGAGCCAAGGTTTGAAATTCCGGCGGCAAATCGTCATCGGACAATTCGTCGTCGATTTCGCTTGCCATGCTTCTAGGCTCGTCATCGAACTGGACGGCAATCAGCACGGCGAGCCCGAACATGCGAAGCAAGATGCAAGGCGCGATGCTTGGCTTCTTGGTGAAGGCTACCACGTCATGCGTTTCTGGAACGCCGAACTCCATCAGGACGTCGACAGCGTTGTCGACGCCATCTGCATGAAGGCACTGTCCCGCCTGTCTGCAAGCTCCACAAATTCCTTCCCCTTGAGGGGGAAGGTGGCCGCGCCGAAGGCGGGGTCGGAAGGGGTGATACTCCCCCCTCGCTTTCGTCACGCTCACGAGAGGTGAGCATCACCCCTTCCGTG
>CAYULR010000322.1:0-2553 GCA_964445685.1 uncultured Algimonas sp. | reverse complement strand
GCTTTAGAGACCCATCATGAAATTCACCCTCTCCTGGCTGAAAGACCATCTCGAAACCGACGCCACGCTCACCCAGATCGTGGACGCCATGACCATGGCGGGGCTCGAGGTGGAAGAGGTGGTCGACCCGGCGGCTGCGCTGTCCGATTTCACGGTCGGGCATATCCTGTCGGCGGAAAAGCACCCGGATGCGGACAAGCTGCAGGTCTGTCAGGTCGCCACGAAAGACGGCGAGAAGACGGTCGTCTGCGGCGCGCCGAATGCGCGCGCGGGCATTTATGTCGCCTATGCGGGCCTCGGCACCTACATTCCGGGCGCGGACTTTTCGCTCGACAAGAAGCCGCGCAAGATCCGGGGTGTGGAGAGTTTCGGCATGCTCTGCTCCGCCGACGAGCTCGACCTGGGCGAAGATTCGGACGGCATCATCGAGCTGCCCGAAGCCGAAGTCGGCGCGCCGGTCGCGGATGTTCTGGGCCTGAACGACCCGGTCATCGACTTCGAAGTCACGCCTAACCGTCCCGACTGGCTGGGCGTGCGCGGCATTGCGCGCGACCTCGCCGCCGCCGGGCTCGGCACGCTGAAGCCGGAGACGATCGAGCCCGTCGCGGCAGCCTTCGACAACGACCAAGCCGTTCGCATCGATGCCGCTGAGGCCTGCCCCGCCTTCGTGGGACGCGTGGTGCGCGGCGTGACCAACGGGCCGTCGCCGGAGTGGCTCCAGACCAAGCTGAAGGCCATCGGCCTGCGGCCCATCTCCGCGCTCGTGGACATCACCAATTTCATGACCATCGACCGGGCGCGCCCGCTGCACGTCTACGACCTCGCCAAGGTGCAGGGGTCGATCATCGTGCGCCGGGGCGAGGATGAGAGCTTCGAGGCGCTGGACGACAAGAGCTACACGGCGACGGACCAGGACGTGGTCATCGCGGACGAGAGCGGAATTCTGGGCCTGGGCGGTATCGTCGGCGGCGAGAGCTCCGGCGTGTCCGAGACCACCACCGACATCCTGATCGAATGCGCCGTCTTCGACCCACTGACCATCCGCCGTTCCGCCAAGCGCCTGGGCGTGAATTCGGACGCGAAATACCGGTTCGAGCGCGGTATCGACACGGGCTTCATGATGGACGGCATGGACATGGCGACGCGCCTCGTGCTCGATCTGTGCGGCGGCGAAGCCAGCACGGTCGACGTGGCGGGCGACATTCCGGCAGAGCCCGAGCCTGTCTCCTTCGATCCCGCGCGCGTCGAGCAGCTGCTCGGCTTCACGCCGGGCGACGCGGAGATCGAAACCATCCTCTCAAAGCTCGGGTTTGAGCGTCAGGGCGGCGGTACGCCTTGGACGCTCACGGTTCCGACCTGGCGCCGCGACGTCACCATGCAGGCCGACCTCGTGGAAGAAGTCGCGCGCATCGCAGGCTTCGACCGCCTGCCCTCCACGCCGTTGCCGGACCTGCCCGGACGGCGCGAGCCGACCGCGACCCTGACGCAGAGCCGCACGCGCCGCGCGCGCCGGGCGCTCGCCCTGCAAGGCCTGTCGGAGACGGTCAGCTGGTCCTTCGTGCTGGGCGATCATGCCAAGGCGTTCGGCGGCGGTGACGCGGCCTTGCACCTCGACAATCCGATCAGCAGCGACCTGAACGTGATGCGTCCGTCCGCGCTGATCCACCTGCTGCTGGCGGGACAGCGCTCCGCCGACCGGGGCTATCCGGGCGCGGCTCTGTTCGAACTGGGTCCCGTCTACCGGGGCACGGAGCCGGACGACCAGGCGCTCTGCCTGGCCGGGATGCGCCGCGCGGAAAGCGCCCGTCACTGGGCGGGCACGCACGAGATCGACGCACTGGCCGCCAAGTCGGACGCGCTCGCCGCGCTGGAGGCGATGGGCGCGGCGGTCGGCAATCTGCAGCTGTCCAAGCCGACGGGCGATTACTGGCATCCGGGCCGCTCGGGCCGTTTGCAGATGGGTCCGAAGAACGTGCTCGCCGATTTCGGCGAGCTGCACCCGCGCACGCTCAAGGCGCTGGGGATCGAAGGCCGCGTCGTGGCGTTCGAAGTCTGGCCGGAAAACCTGCCAGCGCCCCGGAACAAGGGCAAGAAAGGCGCGGGCAAGTCGAAGGGCGCGCTGGCGCTGTCCGACCTCATGCCGGTCCACCGCGACTTCGCCTTCATCGTGCCGGAAGAGATGGGCGCGGGCGACCTGCTCAACGCCGCCAAGCGGGCCGACAAGGCCCTGATCAGCGACGCGACGCTGTTCGATGTCTACCAAGGCAAAGGCATCGAGGACGGGCACAAGAGCCTGGCCATCGACGTGACGCTCTCGCCCAAGGACGAGACGCTCACGGACGCGCAGATCGAAGCGGTGAGCGCGAAGATCGTGAAAGCGGCGGAGAAGCTGGGCGCGGTGCTGCGGAGCTGAACCAACCGCGACGCCTGAATCCCTCCCCCGAGCTGGGGGAGGTGGGCCGCCGCGCGAAGCGCAAGGGTCGGTGGGGGCTGCTGAGCGTTATCGGTCTTTGACAGATGCGAGCGTTCTAGCCGACTGAGACGCCTCCACCC
>CAYULR010000321.1:0-3105 GCA_964445685.1 uncultured Algimonas sp. | reverse complement strand
CGGCTTGTGAAGAAGGGTGAGGACAGGCCCCGGCAATAAATGCCGGGGACGGGCTATCGGCGGGATGGCTGGGCTAGATGGCGAGATACGTCCGCACTTATCACGGTTGGATTTCTGTGTAATTTCAGCCGCTTGGTGTTAATTTGGACAATCGTATCCGCCCCACCCCGAACCGAGGCTATAACACCCCCGTTCCCGGCTGCCCTAAACAAGCCGGTGAACCCTTCCCGTGAGGTGTCGGCGAACACGTGCCGTCTCCCTCCAGCCAACATTCACTCCAACCGAGCCCGTAAGTTCAACCGGAGTGGCACAACAAAAGCGTCCCGACCCTCGCGGAAAGGCCCTTTTCTCCCCCTTGCCCCGGATCAGCACCGGGGCCGCACGTCTCCTCTCGCCTACAACTCCTCATACCCCCCCGGAGAGCGCGCCCGGCTGTTCAGCCACCGCACCCCGCGCAGGTCTGCCAGGCTCACGCGCAACCGTCCGAAATTCGTGTACTTGCTCTCCCCTGCCCCGCGTTCGCGGTGGTCCACGTCACGGTATTCGCAGGCGTACCCCTCCCGCAGCATCAGCGCGGGCAGGTAGCGGTGGACGTGGTCGAAATAGGGGAGCTCCAGGAAGGCGGAGCGGCGGAAGACCTTCAGCCCGCAGCCCGTATCGTCCGCCTCGTCGTGCAGCAGCCGTTTGCGCACGCCGTTGCCGATGCGCGAACCGATGCGTTTGGCGGCCGTGTCGCGGCGCTTGGCGCGGCGGCCGCCGACCATGGCGAGCGTGGCGGGGGCACCGTCGCGCGTCAGCTGGCCGTAGAGCGCGGGAATGTCGGCGGGCACGTTCTGCCCGTCCGAATCGAGGGTCGCGATGATGGGCGCGCGGGCGGCCATGATGGCTGTGCGCAGGGCGCGCGACTGGCCGGCATTTTGGTTGTGGGCGAGGACGCGGAGCTGCGGGAAGGTCTCTTTCAGCGCGACCAGCCGCGCTTTCGTATCGTCCGTGGAGCCGTCATCCGTGACGACGATCTCGTGCGGGACACCTTTCAGCGCCGCATCGATTTCGGTGACCAGCGGGCCGAGATTGCCGGATTCATTATAGGCCGGGAGGACGACGGCGAGGTGCGGCAGCGTGTCTGACATGCCCGCCCTGTGGCACCGGGGCTGCGGTCGCGCAAGCGCGGGGCGTGGCCTGAACTCTGCGGGGACTTGCTTGGGGGAGCGCGGCGCGCCATGCGCGTTTCCGTGTTCGACTTCCTGCAACCCAGATGGCGCGACCTGCTGCTGCTCGGCCTGATCGGCCTGGTCGCCTTCCTGCCCGGCCTCGCCGCTTTGCCGCCCGTGGACCGGGACGAGGCGCGCTACATGCAGGCCACCGTCCAGATGGTGGAAACGGGCGACGTGATCGACATCCGTTTCCAGGACGATGCCCGCCACAAGAAACCCGCCGGGGCCCATTGGGCGCAGCTGGGCAGCCTCGCCCTGACGGGACAGCTGGACGATGTGCGGCGCGGCGAGCGGGCCGCCTGGGCGCACCGCCTGCCGAGCGTGCTGGGCGCGCTGATCGCGGTCTGGGCAACCTATCTGGCGGGAGTTGTCCTGTTCGGGCGGCGGGAGGCGCTGCTCGGCGCGGGCTTCCTCGCCGTCTCGGTCTCGCTCGTCTTCGAGGCGCATATCGCCAAGACGGATGCGATGCTGGCGGGCGCGGCGGCGGTCGTGCTCTACGGCATCGTGGCCAAGCGCGCCTGGACCGTCTGGCTGGCGTTGGCCGCCGGCGTGCTGATCAAGGGTCCCGTCATCATCGGTGTCGCCGGGTTGGCGCTGGGCGTCGACGCAGCCCTGTCGCGCTCGCTCGACCGGGTGCGTCCGCTGGCCAAGCCCCTGCCCGTGCTGGCCGCCATTGCCCTCGCCGCGCCGTGGTTCGTCGCCATCGGGCTGAAGACGGACGGGGCCTTCTTCGCCGAAGCGCTGGGCCGGGATTTCGGCGGCAAGATCGCGGGCGCGCAGGAAACGCATGGCGGACCGCCCGGCTACTACGCGCTCACCACGCTCGCCATGTTCTGGCCGGGCGTGATGGCCCTGCCGGTCGCGGCCGTCTTCGCATGGCGCGAACGCACCTCCCCGGCCGTGAGGCTGCTGCTCGCCTGGGTCCTGCCCATGTGGCTGGTCCTGGAGTTCGTGCCGACCAAGCTGCCGCACTATACGCTGCCGCTATACCCGGCGCTGGCCCTGCTGGCGGGCGCGGCCTGGGTTCGCACCGGAGCCCCGAAAACGAAGCTGGCGGGCGCGGCGGTCGCCGCCGGGCTCGGTGTGCTGCTCGGCGCCGGGGTCGCCTATGCGAGCCTTGTTCCGCAAGGCATTGCGGCCATCCTCATCGTCACGCCGGTCCTGGTCGCGCTGAGCATCATTGCGTCGCACATGCTCCGCCTCGGCCGCGACAAAGCCGGACTGGTCGCGGCGGCGCTGTTCATCGGGCTGGGCTTCGGTACGCTGGCGCGCAGCCCGCTGCTGAACCTGTCGCCGCGCGTGGCCGCCATCGGAGCGGACGGCGCGCGCCTCGTCTCGCCGGACTACCGCGAACCGTCCCTGGTCTTCCTGGCCGGGACCGACACGGGGCTGACGCGCGCCGCGCAGGTCGGCGACAGGCTGGCCGTGTCGGGGGCATCGACGCCGCCGGGCTGTGCTGCGAAGATCGGCGAGGTGTCCGGGACGAACTACGCCAAGGGGCGGGAACTGACCCTGTCTGTCTTCTCCACGGAAGGCTGCACCCAGGCCGAGTTGGATCGCTGGGCCGCGCCCTAGCGTCTGACGGACCGCCAGAGCTGCCGCCCGGCGATCGCGCCGACCAGCAGCGGAGCCAGCAGCAGGGCCGCCGCCTTCGATCCGTCCGTCCAGAAGTAGCGCAGGAAACCGCGCAGCTTGTGCCGCTCCACCGTCCAGGCGGGCGCGTCCGACGTCGATGTGTGGTGCAGCACGCGCGCGTCCGGAGCGAAGCGCACAGTCCCGCCCATGCGGCGCACGCGGCGGCAGATGTCGATGTCCTCGATATGCAGGAAGTAGCCTTCGTCGAAGCCGCCAAGCGCATCGAAGGAGGCGCGGTCCGTCAGCAGGCACGCGC
>CAYULR010000320.1:0-3108 GCA_964445685.1 uncultured Algimonas sp. | reverse complement strand
GCGTGGACCCGCCGTCGGGTATCCAAGCCAGAGGCCCCGGCAATGAATGCCGGGGACGGCTCGGGAACGACGCCTCCACTTCCTCCATCACGTTTTCGAGGCGCGCCTTGCCGGGCGCGCCTTTTTGTTTAGCACGGAGCCGTGCGCCGCATTTTTTCCCGTTCCCTGTCCTCCCGGCTCCTGCTGCTGACCGTCGGCTTCGTGCTGCTGGCGGAGCTGTTGCTGTTCGTGCCGTCCATCGCCTTCTTCCGGCAGAACGGGCTGGAGTCGCGCGCACAGGCCGCCGGGCTGATCGCGGAAGCGTTGACCAGCGAGGAAGGCTCCTCGCGCGAGGCGTCCCAGCTGCTGGCCAAGCAGTTCATGATGCAGACGGATGCGGACTTCCTCGCCGCTTTCCAGGACGGCCAGACGCTGCTGATCATCGGCTCCGCACCCGATGCGCCGATCGTCGGCGTGGAAGATTTGCGCCGCTCCAGCCGCCTGCCGAATTTTCTCGCCACTAGCATGGAGTTCTTCGCGCGCGGGGACGGCTATCTGCGCCTGATCACGCCCTCGCCCGTGCCGGGCCAGGACCGCCTGGAAATGCTGGTCCCGTGCGCGGCCATCGGCGAAGAGCTGCGCGCCTATGCCGGGCGCATCCTGCTGCTGAGCCTGCTGATCGCCAGCTTCGTGGGCGTTCTGATCTACCTGTCCATGCTGCGACTGATCGTAAGGCCCGTCCAGCGGCTGGCGGGCGACATGACGGCGTTCCGCGAGGATCCCAAGCGCCGCAGACGGTCCGGCCCGCCGCCCCACCGCGGCGACGAGATCGGCCAGCTGCAACGCGAATTCCACGATGTGAAGCAATCGCTGCGCGGCGCTATCCGCCAGCGCGAACGCCTCGCCAGCCTCGGCCTATCGGTCACCAAGATCAATCACGACCTTCGCAACGTGCTCTCCACCGCCCTGCTGATGGCGGACCGACTGTCCATGAACGAGGATGCAAAGCTGGCCGAGATGGGCGAGCGCCTGACCCGCACCGTGGAACGCGGCGTCGGCCTGACCGAGGAAGTGCTGGAATATAGCAGCGCGCGCGAGGCCGAACCTGTGCCGGAGCCGATCCTGCTGCACGCAGTGGTCGCCGACCTGCAGATGGAGATGCGCACCGCCTTCCCCAAAGTCTGGGTCGCCAACCGCGTCGACCGGGGCACGCTGGTCAAGGCCGACCCCGAGCAGCTCTTCCGCATCCTGTCCAACCTGGTGCGCAATGCCGCCCAGGCCATGAACGAAGCCGGCGTGGCCGAACCGCTGGTGGTCGTGGAGACCGACATCGTCGGCGGCACGGCGATCACGCGCATCGAGGATAACGGCCCCGGCCTGCCGGAAAGCGTGGAAGACCGCCTCTTCCTGCCGTTCACACGCGGCACGCGCGAAGGCAGCACCGGGCTCGGCCTGTCCATCTCCAAGGAGCTGGCGGAGGGCATGGGCGGCTCGCTGGAGCTGCTGGATACGGGGCCGGGCGGCACGAGTTTCATTCTGGGCCTGCCGCTGTTCGACACACAGGCGGCATAGCCGGACGGAACCCTAAGCGCGTTCGGGGATTCCCGCTCTATGGAGTGGCTCGTCGATCTTCCCATGGTGCCGCGCGTCATCGTCGCGACGACCGCCACCTATGTGTTCGTCATCGCCTTGATGCGCATTTCCGGCAAGCGCACGGTTGCGCGCATGAATAGTTTCGACTGGATCCTGACCGTCGCCATGGGCAGCCTCGCCGCGCGCGCGATCCTGCCGCCCAAGGACCTGCCGGTCTCCCTCGTCGGCATGGCGGCGATGGTGGGCCTGCAATGGACCCTCACCCGCCTGACCTTCCGGTTTCCCGCCTTCTCCAAATGGATCAAGGAAGAACCCGTGCTGATCGTCAGCAATGGCGTCATGGACAAGGTCGCCATGTCGAGCGCGCGCATCAACGAAGACGAAGTGATGGGCGCGGTGCGCGAAGCGGGGATCGCGGATCTGTCGCTCGTCGGAGCGCTGACGTTCGAGCCCAACGGGCATGTCACCGTCATCAAGAGCAAGGACGACCTGCCACGCGAGGAAATCCCCCGCTCCAAGGAGAATGACGGCTACACCATGCACGGCGCGACCCAGAAATAGGGTCGGCCCAGATGCAGAATCAGCGCGGGGGCGCCTCCACGCGGATGACCGTGCCTTCGCGCCGCGGATCCGCTCCGCCTTCCAGCGTGCCGTCTTCCATCAACCGGATGATGTGAAGGCCGCTGATCTCCCCGCGCGAGCGTACGACTTCGTGGCCCAGCGCTTCCAGACCGTCGACGATCTCGGTCTCCATGCCGAATTCCTCCGCCGGGCCCGCGCGCTGCACCTCGTCCGTGTCCTCCAGGGGGATGCCTTTGGCTTCCAGGCGGACGCGGCCGTTGCGGGCGATGACGTTGGGCAGCTGGATCGCTTCCTGCACGGAGAGGTCCCAGTCGATCAGCCCGACGATGGATTTGGCCGTATAGGCGAGGATGGCGTTGCCGCCCGGCGAGCCGGTCGTGAAGGCCAGGTCGCCGTCGGCGTCGAAAACGATGTGCGGCGCCATGGAGGAACGCGGACGCTTGCCCGGCTGCACCCGGTTGGCGACGGGGCGGCCTTCATCGTCGGTGGCGCGGAAGGAGAAATCGGTCAGTTCGTTGTTCAACATGAACCCGCCCACCATGCGCTGCGAGCCGAACGGCGCTTCGACCGTGGTCGTCATGGAGACGATCAGCCCGTCCGCATCCACGACCGTGAAGTGGGACGTGCCCGGCACTTCCGCCGTGGCGTCCAGTCCGGCCGGGCCGAGGTCTCCGGCCTCGTACGCCGCCATCTTGGCGTCTGGGCGGATGAGCTGCGCGCGGCCCGCCAGATAGTCGCGGTCCAGCATCGCGTCGACGGGCACGCTGACGAAGTCCGGGTCCCCGACATAGCGGTCGCGGTCGGCATAGCCGAGCTGGCTGGCTTCGATGAAGTGGTGCCAGCCTTCCACGCTCGGACCCAGGCTGGCCATGTCGAACGGCTCCAGCAGGCCGAGGATGGACTGTACGCCGCCCCCGCCCGAAGCAGGCGGCGGCGCGGAGCAAAGACGGTAGG
>CAYULR010000319.1:0-3112 GCA_964445685.1 uncultured Algimonas sp. | reverse complement strand
GCGACGATATCTGGCACACAGGACAGTTGGGACTGGCAGAGGACGGGCTGAAAGTGGTCACGGACCAGCCCGTCGATCTGGATGCAGCGCAGCGGTTGGCGTGCGAGGAGGCTTATCTGCGCCCAGTACCCAGGTTGCTGTTGCGCAAACTTCTCCGCGCGTACGCAACGTCCGCTGCGGATATCTCCGACGGCCTGCTGACGGACGCGAACCACATTGCAGTGGCGAGCGGTATGCGAATCGACCTGAGCCTAGAGACCGTTCAGGCCGCCGGATCGTTCGGTGACGATTACGAAATTCTCTTCACGGCCGACGCGACGTCACGCCAAGTGATAATGGACGGGGCCGACGCACTCGGCATCGCTGTCACGCGCTGCGGAACGGTGCAGGACGGGCAGGGTGTCTCGGTATTGGGAAAGCCTGTCGAACCAACAGGCTACGCGCACAAGCTCGGCTAGCGCGGTCCGCCCGCGCCGCCGGGAACGTTGTCCTGCGGATTGCCGATACGGTCCGTAGGGATACGGCCGATCGTGCCGAAGATCTGTTCCAGCACGGACAGTTCGCGGCCCCGTGTCGGTGTTTCGCGGTCTACATAATTGATGATGCGGCGGTCTTCGATGCCGTATTCGGCGACCTGCGTGACTTGGCCGTCCTCGTTGAACGAGATGGCGGTCACGGACTGTTCCTGGATTTGCGGGCGAAGGTAGGCGTAACGCTCGCGCACCTGGTTGATGTAGTACCACGTGTCGGCCTCGACCTCTTCGTCGAACGTGCCTTCGACGGACGGGCTGCCCAGCGCGGCGAGAACGCTCGCCTTGGTGTCGGAGTTCGGGTTGATCTCCTGCGGTTTGGCGTCCGCCGTCGGCACATAGCCGTGCGTCCGCAGAATCGGGTTGCACCCGGTCACGATCATCGCGGACATCAAACAGCCCACAGCGAGGAAATTGCGCATAACCCGTCTCTTGCCTCGTCCCTCTCTCCGCTTTCATGCGTATAAGAGGGCGTTCCTTTGCGGCGCAGCCCTACTAGCGCGCCGTGGGCCGCGCAACCGTTGCGCGCCGTAGATGACGGAGGCTTAACATGGGTCTGTTCGACAAGCTGATGGGTCGCGAGCTGCCGGAGCGGCGCGACGCGCGGAAGATCTACTTCCGCACCCTTGAACAATCCCGCAGCCCGGCCTTCTTCGGGCCGGGGCGGTTTGCGGACGATTTCGACGGACGCATCGACGTCATCGCGCTGCACATGGCCGTTCTGATGGACCGCCTGCTGACGGAAGGCGAGGACGGAAAACTGCTGAACCAGGCCCTGTTCGACGAGATGAAGGACGATTTCGAGATCGCGCTGCGCGAGCAGGCTATCGGCGATACGGGTGTCAAGAAGCGCATGAAGCCCATGATCGGTCACTTCTACGACCGGCTGAAGGCCTACACAGACGCGCTCAAGAGCGACGATCCCAAAGAGGCTCTGTCCACCGCGCTGCAGCTGGAAGACGAGGATCGCGACCCGGCCTTTCGCGGTAAGGTCGCGGGCTACACGACGGATTTTCTTGCCAATCTGCGCAATACGCCGATGAAGGACATCACCTCGGCCAAGGTCTACTTTCCAGACTTCTAGCCTTTCCCCCTATGACTGACGCGTTCGCCCGCCTATAGCGCGAGCATGTTGGACGGCCTCGTCATATCGATCGATGCCATGGGCGGGGATGATGCTCCGGACATGGTGATCCGTGGACTCGAATATTTCCTGACCCATGAAGGGAAGGGACGCCGCGCGCGATTCCTTCTGCATGGCGACCAGGCGAAGCTCGCGCCCTTGCTTGCTAAAGCGCCCCGGACGCGCGAACGCTCCGAAGTCGTTCACACGGAAAAGACCGTCTCCATGGACGACAAGCCGTCCCAGGCGCTGCGTCGCGGCAAAGACAGTTCCATGTGGAACGCGGTCGCCGCCGTCAAAGCCAAGCGCGCCGAAATCGCTGTCTCCGCCGGAAATACGGGCGCGCTGATGGCGATGAGCAAACTGCAGCTCCGCATGAAGCAAGGCGTCCAGCGTCCCGCACTGGCCGCGACCTGGCCGCGTGAGAAAGGTGTCTCGGTCGTGCTGGACGTCGGCGCGAACATCGATGTCGACCCGGCGCAGCTGACCGAATTCGCGATCATGGGCGAGGCCTACTACAAAGCCATACACAAGGTCGACACGCCCTCCATCGGACTGCTGAACGTTGGAACCGAGGATCAGAAGGGCAATGCCGTCATCAAGGCCGCGCATGAACGCCTGTCGCAAAGCCAGCTGGGCTTGAACTATATCGGCTATGTCGAGGGCAACGACATTTCCACCGGGCAGACGGACGTCATCGTGACCGACGGTTTCACTGGCAACATCGCGCTGAAAACGGCCGAGGGGACGGCGAAGCTGATCGGGACGTTCTTTAGCGAAGCGCTGCAAGGGAACCTCTGGTCGAAGATCACGACGGGGCTGAACGCTTACTCGCTCTTCAAGTTGAAACGCCGCATCGACCCGCGACGGGTCAACGGTGCGGTCTTCCTGGGTTTGAACGGGATTGTCATTAAAAGCCATGGCGGCACGGACCGGGTCGGCTTCGCCAATGCGGTGAACATCGCCATCGGCCTGGCCGAGACCGACTTCATGCAGGCCATCGATGCGCGCCTGGACGCGCTGCACGACGAAGACGACAATATCGGGTTCATTACATGACTATTCGTTCCGTCGTCCGGGGGGTCGGAAGCTATCTGCCAGAACGCGTTATGGAGAACGCCCAGTTCGCCAGCGAGCTGGGTCTGGAAACGTCGGACGCCTGGATACAGGAACGCACCGGCATCAAACGCCGTCACATCGCGGCAGAAGGCCAGACGACGTCCGACCTCGGCTATCAGGCCGCGCTGAAGGCGCTCGACCATGCGGGCATGACGGCGGCCGATCTCGACCTGATCCTCGTTGCGACCAGCACACCGGACTACACGTTCCCGTCCACCGCGACGATCATTCAGAACCGGCTGGACATGACGCATGGCGCGGCGTTCGACGCGCAAGCCGTTTGCAGCGGGTTCCTCTACGGTATCCATCTGGCCGACTCGCTCATCCGCTCCGGCGCGCA
>CAYULR010000318.1:0-3123 GCA_964445685.1 uncultured Algimonas sp. | reverse complement strand
CGACCATGATCTTCTTCGCGCCGTGGATGTACCTGTCCGGCGGGACGAGCGAGTTCACCCGTGCCATCTCCCTGGTCGTGATCCTCGCCCTGGCTTTCTCCCTGATCGAGTCGCTGCTGATCCTGCCGGCCCACCTGGCGCACCTGAAGCCGGTCGATCCGAAAAACCGCTTCACGCGTTTCCAGGCCAAGATCGCGGACAGCCTGACCTGGGTGGCGGAGACGATCTACCGTCCGCTGATCACGACGGCGCTGCGCCGCCGCTACCTGACGGCGTCGCTCTTCTTCGGCGTCATGATCCTATGCGTCGGGCTGGTCTCCAACGGTTTGGTCAAGTCCGTCTTCTTCCCGCAGGGCGAGTCGGACCAGATCGACATCTCCGTCGAGCTGCCCGAAGGCACGCCCTACACGCGCACGCTCGAAGTGCTGGCGCAGATCCAAAAGGCCGAAAAGCAACTGGTCGAGGAGATCGCCGCGTCTGATGGAGAGCTGATTGAGAACTGGTACACGCGCTCGCGCGACAACAATGTGCTGGCGCTCGTCAAGCTGGTTCCGCCGGAAACGCGCGCCCTGGAAGTCAGCGAGGCGGCCGACCGCCTGCGCGAGCTGATCGGCGACGTTCCGGACGCGGAGAGCATCTCCGTCTCCTACGGCGACAACAATAACGGCCCCGCGATCCAGTACGTGCTGAACGCGACCTCCTTCGAGGACCTGAACGCGGCGGCAGGCGACCTGATGGCGCAACTGCGCAGCTATGACGGCGTCTACAATGTCGCCAACGACATGGAGAGCGCCGCGGAAGAGGTGCAGTTCGACCTGCTGCCCGGCGCGGAAGCGCTTGGCATCACAACGGCTGACGTGTCGCGCCAGATCCGCCAGGGCTTCTTCGGTGAAGAAGTGCAGCGCCTGCCGCGCGACGGCGAAGATGTGCGCGTCTATGTGCGCTATCCGCGCGCGGACCGGACCTCGCTCGACTTCCTGAACGGCATCCGCATCCGCACCAATGACGGCCGCGAGCTGCCCTTGGAGTCGGTCGCGAGCCTGCGCTTCGAACCGGGCACGAGCCGCATCCTGCGCCGTGAACGCCAGCGCGCGGTCATCGTGTCTGCCGAGGTCGAGGAAGAGCGCATCGACGAAATCCGCAGCGCTCTGGACGAGGACTTCTTCGACACGTTCGAGCAGGCCCACCCCGACGTCACGCGCGGCAATATCGGCCGGGCGCAGGGCGAAGCGGAGATGCAGCAGGAACTGCTCATCTTCTTCTTGATCGCGATCGGCGTGGCTTACTTCCTCGTGGCCGTCTCGTTCAAATCCTACAGCGAGCCGGTACTGATCCTCTTCGCGGCCATCCCGTTCTGCTACTGCGGGATGATCCTGGGGCACCTGGCGATGGGCTACACCATGTCGCTGCTGTCCACGCTGGGCATGTTCGCGGCGGCCGGCGTGGCGGTGAACGACAATCTCGTCTTGCTCGACTACGTCCACAAGCTCCGCGACAAGGGCATGGACGGCGCGCAAGCGCTGGTCGAAGCCGGCACGCGCCGCTTCCGCCCGATCCTGCTGACGTCGCTGACGACCTTCGTCGGGCTGTTGCCGCTGCTGACCGAGAAGTCGCTGCAGGCGCAGTGGCTGATCCCGATCGGCATCAGCCTTGCTTTCGGCGTCTTCTTCGCGCTGTTCGTGACGCTGTTCTTCGTGCCCGCCCTGTACGGCATCGGCGCGGACATCCGCCGCTACGGGGCTTATCTCTTCAAGGGCCGGGAGATCGAGCGCTTCTCCGCCTCGCTGGAGGAGGACGACGCGCCCCGGGGCGGGATGCTCGCCCCGGCGGAGTAACGCCCGCCAAATTAGCGAAGTACGCGCCGCGCATCCAAACGGACGCGCGGCGCGTTTGCTTTGTATGGCCGCAACGAAACAGAAAAAGAAACCCACGCTCCACGCGCCCGCGCTCATGCCGTTGGATGATGTGGAGGCGGTGCTGCGCATCCTGAGCGAGGACATGCCCGGCGACTCGCGCGCGGCGCGCGGTCCCAAGAAAACCCGCAACCCTTTTCGGTCCTGCATCAGCTGCATGCTCTCCGCGCAGTCGCTCGACCGCAACACGGCCGCCGCGACGAAGGGCCTGTTCGCGCTGGCCCGCACGCCGCAGCAAGTGCTGGCGCTGAGCGACGAACAGATCGCCGCCGCCATCAAACCGGCCGGGCTCTACAATATGAAGACGCGCAACATCCGCCGCTTCTGCGAACAGTTGCTGGACGACTATGACGGGGTCGTGCCCGCCGACCGGGACGAGCTGTTGAAGCTACACGGCATCGGGCGCAAATGCGCGGACCTGGTCGCGCACTTCGTCTTCGGACTGCCACATATCGCCGTGGACACGCACATCCGCCGCGTCTGCCAGCGAACAGGTCTGGCGGCGGGGAAGGCGGAGGCGCAAGTCGCCAAGTCACTCGATGCCCGCGCGCCGGACTGGGCGAAGCCTGAGGCGCATTTCTGGTTGCTGCAGTTCGGAAAGCGCGTGTGCAAGAGCCGTACGCCGCAGTGTGATGTGTGCCCCATCTGGGGGCTGTGTCTGTATCCGGCGAAGACGCGATAGCGGTCGGCGAAGCCGGATTTTCGCGGAATGCGAAAATAGCGAAGCGCCGTGAGCGCTGCGAACGGGCTCCTGCGCAGCAGGAGGTGCCAGAGTGTGCTTCGAGCAGGGCCGTAGGTGCGGCCCCGGGGTTTTGCCGGGGCAAGGGGGAAAAAATGGCCTTTCCGCGAGGGTCGGGACGCTTTTGTTGTGCCACTCCGGTTGAACTTACGGGCTCGGTTGGAGTGAATGTTGGTTGGAGGGAGACGGCACGCGTTCGCCGACACCTCGCGGTAAGGGTTCATCGGCTTGTTAAGAGCAGCCGGGAACGGAGGTGTTATAGCCTTGGTTTGGGTCGGGGCGGATACGATTGTTGAGATTAGCAGTAAGCCGCTGAAAACCTTGCAGAATCTAACCGCGATAAGCGCGGACACATCTCCCAATAGGCTCCGTCCCCGGCATTTTTTTTCTTGTATTCGTGGTTGTGTTCAGATATGTAATGTGGAGTCAACATTGTGATGAAGAGCGTGTGTGTTGAAGTCAGTTAATGGT
>CAYULR010000317.1:0-3182 GCA_964445685.1 uncultured Algimonas sp. | reverse complement strand
CGCCCACGACCTGCGCGACATTATGGATCGTCGCCCCGATGAACAGGCCCGCCTGCGTGTCCGACAGGCCCAGCGCGTGCGCCGCCGCCGGATAGGCGACCATGGCCAGCGTCCCCAGCAGGGTCACGCCCATGACGGTCACCAGCGTGTTGCGTTCGCTGTCCACGTCGCGGGGCAGGGCGGCGCAGAGCGCCATGGCCGCGGACGCGCCGCAAATGGCCACGGCCCCGGAAGACAGGACGGCGTGGGACCTCTTCAGCCCCAGCCAGCGCCCCACGGCGATGCCCGACAGGATCGTGCCCCATACGCCCGCCAGGACCAGCGCGACCGTTTCCCAGCCCAGCCCGGCAATGTCGGAGAGCGCGATCTTCACGCCCAGCAGCGCCACGCCGATATTCAGAACCGTTTTGGCGCAAAGCGTCACGCCGTCTTGCATCGCGGGTCCGTGGGCCACGGGGTTCAGCGCCATGCCGAACACGATCGCATAGAGCATGGCCGGTCCGCCCAGCGTGCGCGCCAGAAGGATCGCCGCGCCCCCCGCGGCGACCGATACGGCGATGCCCGGCAGCAGGCCGGACAGGCGCGTGCCGGGACCGCTCGGCCGGGCCGTGTCGAGCGCTAGGACCAAGGGAGGGCTACTCGGCGGGGTCGAGGACCGCAGGCGCGGCCACGGCCGGATCGCGGTGGTGCTTGTGGCGGTGGGTCACCATGCGGTGGTGCAGGTCGGTGATGGTCCGCTTGCCCGTCGCCTGGAACAGGAAGGGAAAAAAGCCGTGCAGCAGGCAGCAGACCGAGGCCACGAACATCCGGCCCGCAAAATAGGACGCACAGCCCATATGTTCGAAGTAGGTCTCCCCCACGGAGGCGGGGTGATCGGTGAACGGCTTTGCGATAGGCGGCATGGACGTCGTCTCCTTCTTGCCGACCCTTGTAGAAACCGCGCAGAAGGATACCGTCCTTCTTCCGGACGCGTTTGAGGCCGGGACGAGGACGTGTGTATAGGCGAGGGGGCCTAGGAGGCGTACCGCAATGATTGTTCAACTCTTTCGGAGTGCCGCGTGACCGACCTGAAGCTCGATGACCACAGCCGCCGGATCCTCGCCCTGATCCAGGCGGACAGCACGCTGACGGTCGATGAAATCTCCGAAAAGGTGGGCCTGTCGCGCTCGCCCGTTTGGAACCGCATCCGCGATATGGAAGCCGCCGGCGTCATCACGGCGCGCGTCGCCCTCGTCGATCCGGTCGCGCTCGGCTACGGCCTGACCGTTTTCGTCACCGTCACCACCCAACGCCACGACGTGGACTGGCTCACCGAATTCTCCCGCCTCGTCCAGGCCATCCCCGAGGTCGTATCCTTCTACCGCATGGCGGGCGAACTCGACTACCTGCTGAAGATCCTGGTCCGCGACGTCACCGACTATGACCGCATCTACAAACGCCTCATAGACCTCCCCGGCCTCCACACCGTCAGCGCCCACTTCGCCATGGAAGCGATCAAGGCGACGACGGAAGTGCCGGTGGGGTAGGGGCGCCGCGACAATTCCTACGCCGCTGATGTTCGCTTCCGATAAATGCGGCTGCTGGTTTTTCCGGTACAAGCTGAACGCGTCTGTGTTCCGCGCCTCTCCATGTGTCCTCGCGTTGCGGAATGACCATTTCTGGTGGAGAGGTTTGTTCAGATTGTCGGGTTTACGGCTGAAAACTTCGGGGAAGAGGTTTGGAATAAAATCTTTAGCGTTGTCTTCTGTTGGAAGGCCTCTCACAAGAGAAGCACGTTTCAGGTGGTAACGGGACTGTCACCATCGTCTTCACTCGATGCGATCGGGAAGTGTCGAATGGCACGATCACTACGACGCTCGAGAACCTGTTGGACGACTAGCGGTCTCAAGTTCGGCGGCGCCTCGGTGCCGCCGATACAGCAATGCGTTTCGTCCATGAAACACACACAGTGTCTTTATAAGTTCGGCAAGTTCCTGTGTTGTGCAGCGGTGTTTGCGGTTGCCGGCTGCAATCCCGATCGGGGAAAGGAAAACGTCGTTTCGGAAAGGCACGTCCCTCCCGTATCCCTTTCCGCGTCGCCGACCGCTCTCGATGTCGATGCAGCCGACGCGAACTGCGATCAGCCCGCTGGATGGCAAAGTGTCGTCGAGGAAATCGGGTCTGCGGGCCTCATCGCCTTCGGCGAAGTGCACGGGGCGAGCGAGATGCCGGCAATGGTTGCCGAGTTTGCTTGCGCTCTTGCGTACAGCACCGACAAATCGGTCGTCGTTCTCTACGAAATAGACTCCTTCCAGAACGATGTTTTCAAACGCTTGCCTGAAATATCTCCGGACGCGCGGGAGAAAGAAATCCTGTCGTCGAACAGGAGTTTCTGGGGCTCTTCCTCAGGCGACGGGCGGCGTTCGCATGCAATTCTCGATTCAATCACAAGAGTTGCGCGGGTCGGAGACGAGAGACCGAACCTGCAAGTCGCAAGTCTTGGCGTTGATTTGTTCCAACTCGCCGAAGCCGGTGGGAGCATGGTGAAGTTCCGGGAGATGCAGTTCGCGAACTTGCTGCAGTACGTCGACCGGCACGACTATGTGGTTACGCTCACAGGAACCGTGCATGCGATCAATATTGCCAAACGGGCATCCGCCAAAGATGAGCTGAACTCACTGGCTGTCTACAGCGTCTATGGGGGAGGGCGCGCTTCGAATTGCATGGAACGGTGTGGCGTCAACACCATGCCGGAGAACTCTCTTTACGTCAGTTTGAGCGGATACCGGAACCAACTCCGTATCGATAAAGACCTCGTCGGCACGTTCGGTGCTTTTTATGTGGTGGACAGCCTTACGCCTGCAGTTTTGATCAAGGACTCCGGGTTGGAATTCTAGAGGCCAGTTCGGAGCTGCCAGGGCTCCTCTGTTCAAGCCTGGTGCCTTGGGTTCAGCCTTGGGCATAGAGGTTGGCCGCAATTCGGCTTGCTCCCGACCTGCATGAACCTTCCCCCATCGCTGACAGCCTGCGGAAACGCATCGCGATGTTGCTGGCCTGCAAAAGTGTCACCGCGAGCTTTTTTGCCGTCACCGCGAAATTTGCTTCTCGGCAAGATGTGCCGACAAACGGTTTGTCTGCAATGGGTTGGATGGTGCCCCCACACGGACTCGAACCGCGGACCCCCTGATTACAAATCAGGTGCT
>CAYULR010000316.1:0-3194 GCA_964445685.1 uncultured Algimonas sp. | reverse complement strand
ATAAAGGCCATGTGCCCATCGCGAGGCGGGCGGTTGATCTTCACGCCGTGGTCCGCCAGCCTCTGGCAGGCGGCATAGATGTCGTCCACGCGGTAGGCGAGATGGCCGAAATTCCGCCCGCCTTCATAGGTTTCCGGCGCGCTGCCATCCTCAGCCGGCCAGTTGTAGGTCAGCTCGACCATCGGGGCTTTCGCCTCCTTAGCCCGCTGCGCGTCGCCCGGCGCGGCGAGGAAGACCAGCGTGAACCGCCCGCCCTCATTCTCGTAGTGGCTCATCTCTTCCAGGCCGAGCGCGTCGCAGTAAAAGCCCAGTGCCTCGTCAATGTCCGTCACGCGGACCATGGTGTGCAGATATTCCACGTCTAGCCGTCCCGCTCGGCCAGGGCTTCCAGGACAAGTTCCGTGACCCGCTGGGCCGAAGCCGGGTTCTGTCCCGTCACGAGAAGGCCGTCACGCACGGCAAAGGGTTCCCAGTCAGGGCCGGAGACATAGTCCGCGCCGAGGTCTTTCAACCGTGTTTCCAGCAGGAACGGCATCGCCTCCGTCAGGCCGACACCGTCTTCCTCGCTATTGGTGAAGCCCGCGACCTTCCGGCCTTTCAGCAGCGAAACACCGTCCGCGTCCACGGCCGTCGTCAGGCCCGCAGGGCCGTGGCAGACCGCGGCCATGACCGTGTCCGTGGTGAGGGCCCGCTCCACGACGGCCTTCAATGCAGGGCTTTCGGGATAGTCGAACATGGTTCCGTGTCCGCCGGGCAGGAAGACAACGTCGTAATCGTCCGCATCGACGGCTCCCACATTCCTGGTGTCGGCGAAGATTGCCTGAACGTCCTCGTCTTCCCGGTAGCGCACGACGCTGGCGGCGGTCTCGTCCTCGCCCGTGCTGCGCGGGTCAAACGGGATAGCTCCGCCGTCGATGCTGAACACATCGATTTCCAGTCCCGCATCGGCCATAGCATAGTAGGGCGTCGTCAGTTCTTCGAGCCAAACACCCGTGGCGTCCGCCTCTCCTCCGGTTCCCATGCTCGAATGGGAGGTGGCGATGATTGCAACTTTGATGGCGTCCATCATGTCGGGTCCTTTCAAAAGTCCAAGGCCGGTGGGCCTCGGTTCGGTTGGGTCTCGGCAGTTGATACGCCATAGCGACCGAAAATTTCCATTCGGCGATTTGCCCGAAGCGATAGATTTTTCTATCGCAGGCCATGTCGCTCGATCGGTTCCGCACTTTCCTTCACGTCTACCGGGAGCGCTCGATGCGCCGGGCGGCCGATGCGATGGACATGACGCAGCCCGGCGTCAGTGCGCAGATCAAGGCGTTGGAACACGAACTGGGCACGACCCTTTTCGTCCGGCAGAGCCGGGGCGTCGTTCCGAACGAGACGGCGGACAGCCTGGCCCGGGAAATCGCCGCCTCCATCGACGCCCTCGACGTCGCACTGACCAGCCGCGTCGCCCGTACCAGCGAAATATCGGGACGGATCAACATCGGTGCACCGCCCGAAATGTTTTCCGCCTACGGTCCGCGCATTATGCAGGCGCTCGATCATCCGGACCTGACCTTGAGAGCGAAGCTCGGCAACCGCGTAGCCCTGCACGGCGGGCTCGCCGACGGATCGCTCGACCTCGCCATCACCGCCTCCGCGCCGGAGGACAAGACCTTCGGCAGTCAGGCAATCGGATACGAACGGCTCCGGCTCGTCGCCCATCCCGACGTGGGACACGATCTGGACGCTCCGCTTCTCGCCTATGACGAAGACTGTCCTCTCGTGACCGAGTGGATGGCGGCGCACAGGCCGGACATGCGCCTTCCGGTTCCGAAACTGACGGTGGGGGACCTGCGAAGCCTGTGCCGCCTGCTTCCGGTGCTCAAGGGATGGTCGGTCCTGCCGGAATATCTCGCGACTGAAAGCCTCGCGGACGGCGTCCTCGTCACGCCGGACCCGCGCACCGTTCAGAACGCCTTTCATATCGTCTGGAAGCGCAGTCGGCTGCGGACCCCGCGCGTCGCCTATGCGCGCGACAGGCTGTTGGAAGTGACCCTGAAGCCCGGCAGCTCCGCTCCTACTCCCTCCTCAAAATCCATTCCGTGAGCGCGTTGCCCGTCCAGTGGCTCATGAAGCGGCTCTTCACGTCCGCCGGGTCGTACGGGCCGCGCACCCAGTCCTCGAAGCTCACCTCCGGGTGGTCGTCCTTGTAGCGGAGATAATCCTCGAAGAAGAAATCGAGCATCCCCGTCTTGCCGTGGCGCACGTGGAGAAAGCTAAAGGAGAGCTGGTCCAGCGCCTCTTCGATCGTGTCGCCCATTCGGAAGTGGCGGTAGAGCACGCCCGTGATTCCCGTCCGGTCCGCGCCGCTCTTGCAGTGCATGACGGCGGGGTATTCGATGCGGTTGAACAAGTCTTTCGTGCCGAGCAGGCGCGCCTTGGAATGGACGTCGCGCGAATACATGCGGTAGTTCACCAGCGCGATGCCGTGCGCCTCGCAGGCTTCCTTCTCCAGCAGGTAGAACCCTTTCGGGCTCGGCCCACGCAGGTTCAGAACGGTCTTGATGCCTTCCTCGGCCCATTGTTCGATCCGCGCCGGGCTGGGCTGGTTTTCGCGGAACATGCCACCGCCAATGTCGTGACGGTTGTGGAAGCGCGCGCGCAGGAAATGGTGGTCGCCCCAGACGAGGTCGCGCCGCGCCTGCTTGCGGTCTTCGGGTTTGGACAGGTCGAGCCCGCCCACAGGTTCGGGACTCCCGGCCTGCTCCTCGGGCGTAAGTGTTGGAATCGGCGGGTTTTCTTCACCCGCTTTGTCGTCTAGCTCCGCCATGTCGTCCGTTCGCGCATAGGTCGCGCCGTTAACAGGGAGGGCCGATGTGTTCAAACGCTTGATGCGCTCCCGCGTGGCACAGGCTCTGCTCGGCGGGCTGGTCGCGCTCTGGATGACCTTCGTGAAGTACACGACGCGGTGGGAAGTGCTCCACGCAGAGCGCGCCGAGCCCGTCATCGCGTCGGGCGAAGGGCTGATCGCGCTGACCTTCCACTCGCGTTTCCTGCTGCTGACAAGTGCGTGGAAGCGCCGGCACCAGCATCCGTCGGTCCTGCTCTCCCGCTCGCGCGACGGCGGCGTGGTCGCGTGGACGTGCCGCTGGCTCGGTCTGTCGCCCGTGCGCGGATCGGCGAAGAATGCCGCGAAGCCCAAGGTGAAGGGT
>CAYULR010000315.1:243-3206 GCA_964445685.1 uncultured Algimonas sp. | reverse complement strand
TTGGCATCATCTGCATCGAATAGATCGCCGGGCAGTCAGCGCACCCGCTGGATGCGAACCGCATTCCGGGCTGCACCTACTGTCACCCGCAGGTCGCCAGCGTCGGCCACACGGAAGCACAGGCCAAGGACGCGGGCTACGAGGTCAAGACCGGTAAGTTCCCCTTCATCGGCAATGGCAAGGCCATCGCGCTGGGCGAGCCGGAAGGCTTCGTGAAAACCGTGTTCGACGCCAAGACGGGCGAGTTGCTCGGCGCGCACATGATCGGCGCGGAAGTGACGGAGCTCATCCAGGGCTACACGATCGCGCAGACGCTGGAGACGACGGAGCACGAGTTGATGGAAACCGTCTTCCCGCACCCGACCCTGTCCGAAATGATGCACGAAGCGACGCTCGACGCGTACGGCCGGACGATCCACTTCTAGCGCAGGGCTACGCCGTCCTAGGCGTCACGGGCAGGTAGAGATCGACCCGGCAGTCGGCCTCGTCGGTCTCTTCCGGGTCGTCGATATAATGGAAGAGGGGCGGTTCGTCTCGGATGTCGAGGCCTTCCGCGCCGAGAGCCGCACCGAACAGGACATCGAGGGACGCACCCAGCCGCTCATCCGGGCCGACATGCCGGAATACCAGGCAGTGACCGAGCGACAGGGGCTGCGTGGAGCTCTCAGCCGCTTTCAACACGACGCCCGCATCGAAAACGAAGCCCGGCTCAGCGAACGTCTCGATATCCCGGTGAGGAACGCCAATGGCGGCCAAGATGTTGTCCGGTCCACCTTGGGTCTCGTAGATCGAGTTGTAGGTGTCGTTCAGTTCTGGATAGGCGTTCTCTGTGCGGACCAGGACGACGCTCAGCGGCTCCAGATCGGCCAGGTGGACTTCCAGCGGCCGCTCCGACCCTTCGCCTGAAGGCACGGACAGGGTCGCGAGGACGGAACCGAGTCGTTCCGGATCGCTGCGCAACGTGGTGGAGGTCTCGGAGAGTTCTCGCTTCATCGCCTTGGCGAAGGCTTGGCTCGATGCATAGCCCGCCGCCATCGCGGCCTGCGTCACGGATGTGCGCCCGTCGCGCATCAGGGCCATGCCCCGGGCAAGACGGAGTCTTGCGATCAACTCGGCGCAGGTCTCGCCCGTCAGGGCCTTGAAGATGCGGTGGAAATGGAATTGCGACACGCCCGACGCCTTCGCCACATCGCTCACGCTGGGCGGCGTGTCGTGTTCGAAACGGTCCTCGATGAAGGAAAGCGCTCTTTCGAGGGTGGCGAGATGGGCAGGTCGTTTGGTCATGAGGTCTCCAGGGTCTGCACCGCTGATACTGACCGACGCAGAGGGCCGCGTGTCCAAAGCTGCTTATAATCGCGAAGGCGACCTAGTCGGTCAGCTGCGGCCTTAATGTGGGCTTAGCGCGGCCGAAGCGCAGCCACGTGCCGAGCGTGCCTTTGTGGCGCAGCGTGGGCTTTTCCACATAGGTCCAGGACAGCCACGACGTGGCGAAGATGACGGGCAGGGACAGGGCGAGCAGTTCGGCCACGCCGATGCCGGGCATCCAGTGCACCAGCAGCTGCATCACCGGCCAGTGGTAGATGTAGACCCCGTAGGAGATGTCACCCATCGACTGGAAGCGCTCCAGCTTCGGCGCGTGGGAAAAGGCCAGGATCAGCACGAGCGATCCGAGGAACAGGTTAAGGGCGATATCCGACGCTGCCGTCGCGTGCAGCGCCGCGACGGCGCCCACCATCAGAAGCGGATAGCTCCAGTGCAGCCGGATCCGGTCACGGTAGGCGTAGGCCGTCGCGCCCACCCCGTAAGCCATGGAAAAGCGCACCAACGCTTCCACGGAGGCTGGAAGGCTGTCGAAAGCGCCTGTCTGCCGGCACACGGTCCAGATGACGGCCGGGCCGACAAACTGCAGCAGCACCATCCAACGGCGTCGCATCAGGCCCAGCGAGAAGGCCATCAGCGTCGCGACGTAACAGAGCATTTCGTAGCGCAACGTCCAGAGCGGCGCGGAGGTGAGCTGTTCGCCATTATTCTCGAACCCGCCCGGCAGGATCATGTCGGTATCGACGAAGCTTAACACCTTGAACGGCTGCAACCACAGCTCCGGCGACGACAGATAGGTGGAGAGGGGCAGAGACGAGCCGAGCGGGCCGACGACAAACATCATCAGAGCCACATGCGCGATCAGGGCGGGGTAGATGCGGATCAGCCGGGCCGCCGCGAAGTTCGCCCCGTCGCCGCGCCGCAACATGGACGCCGTGACCATGAAGCCGCTGGCCACGAAGAAGAGATTTACGGCCATGTAGCTGGGCGAGTAGTGGAACAGCCAGAGCGGGTCATGTTCCGCTCCGCCGCGTCCCACGACAAAGGCATGGCCGAACACGACCATCAGCGCGAAGATCAGGCGCAACGGCGTGAAGAAATTGTCCTGCCCGTCCCGTAAAGGGACAGTGGAACCCAATATGCCCGTGCATGTCGTCATGGCAGTCACCCTGTTAGCGCCGTTGCCCTAAAGAAGTGCAAAAACCGGGCCGGACTCTCCTGTCGGGCGAAGACAGGCGGGGGCGGCGTGGCAATTCGTGCCTCCGCCCCACGGTGATTCCGGGCTTGTTATCCCGCACCGGGCGGGCCACTTAGTCCCCGCTATGGCGACCCTCATCGATCTCGACTCCCGTCCGACCCCGCGCCCCGAAAAGCGTCCACGACATCCGGAAAAGGCCAACCGGCCGGAAACCGAGGTGCTGCGCAAGCCCAAATGGATCCGGGTGAAGGCCCCGACCTCCGAAGGCTATGCGAAGACCCGCAAGATCGTGAAGGACAAAGGCCTCGTCACGGTCTGCGAAGAGGCGGCCTGCCCGAATATCGGCGAGTGTTGGGAGAAGTCCCACGCCACCTTCATGATCCTGGGCGAAGTCTGCACGCGCGCTTGCGCCTTCTGCAATGTCGCGACGGGGCTGCCGCAGGAT
>CAYULR010000315.1:0-233 GCA_964445685.1 uncultured Algimonas sp. | reverse complement strand
AAATGACCCTGCAGCACGGGGGCATCACCTCGGTCGACCGGGACGATTTGGCGGACGGCGGCGCGCAACATTTCGTCGATGTGATCGAAGCCATCCGCGCCCGCTCGCCAAAGACGACGATCGAAATCCTGACGCCGGACTTCCTGCGCAAGGGCGATGCGCCCATCAAGGTGATCGATGCACGCCCGGACGTGTTCAACCACAATCTGGAAACCGTTCCGCGCGTGTACCTC
>CAYULR010000314.1:0-3220 GCA_964445685.1 uncultured Algimonas sp. | reverse complement strand
GGTGGCGGTTTAGCGCCTGAGCGCCTCTTCAATCCGTTCCATCATCTCGACGAAGCCTTCACGCTCCCCCTCGCCCAACACCTCCAGCATCGCGCCCATATTCGCCCGGTCCTGTGCGTGGATCGCTTGGCGTAGCGACGTGCCGTCTTCCGTCAGCCGGTAGACTTTCGCCCGCCCGTCCGTCGGGTGTGCGCGCTTCTCCAGGAATCCCATCCGCACAAGCCGGTCGAGCGCGCTCTGGAGTGTCGTGGCCGGGACTCCGAGGGCTTCGGCGATGTCCGTGGCGCGGCTGTCGGGAGTCATCTCGATGCGTTTGAGCGTCTGGTAGTCGACCGGGTTGTAGCGCAGCGGGCGCGGCGCGCCGTCCGCCCCTTCCAGCAAATAGCGCGTCAGCACCGCATCCACGGCCCTCAACAGCCTGTCTGTATGATCTCCATTCATATCTTATTGTTGCGACCTTCGTATTATTTGCTACGGACTTCGTATAAATACTGGAGACCTGTCCCATGCGCAAACGCCTTCTTGCCCCCATCGCCTTGTCCGTTGCCCTCGCCGCCTGCTCCGGCGCGGCCGAGCCGCCCGCCGTGCCACCGTCCGACGTGAGCGCCTTCCCCGCCGTGGCTGAGGCAGGATACGCCTCGACGACGGTCACGGGTGTCTATCCGATGGGCTTGGCGGAAACGCGGGCCTGGATCGCGGATGGCAACAAGATCGTCGCCGAGATGGAGCCGACCGAGAATATCGCCAAGCCGTCGGACATCGTCTACCTGACGGGCGACTGGCCGGAGCCCGGCGCGACGCGGCGTGTGGAGATGACGGATGGCCACTTCGCCCTGGAGCGCGTCCTGTCCAATACGGCCGACACGTTCGAGTACCAGATCTGGGGCCTGACCAGCGCGGCGGGACGGAACGTCGACCACGTCCACGGCATACAGGCGTTCGACGCACTGGATGACGGCACGACCCGGCTGACCTGGACCTACAAGGTAAAGCCCAATGCCGGGTTCAAGCGGCCCTTCGTGCAGCGCTTCGTGGACAAGGATGTGACACCGTTCCTGTCCCAGGCCTTGGAGAACACGGTCACGCTCGCCAACGCGCAGAAGACCGCGTCCTGATGCTCGCCGCGACGGGGCGGGTCGTCACGGGGCTGTTCTTTGTCCTGGCGGGCGTGAACAAGCTTACCCAGTACGGCGAGACGCTCTCCCTCATGGACGGCGCGGGTCTGCCGACGCCGCAGCTCCTGCTTCCGGTCGTCATCGCCTTGGAGATCGGCGGCGGCGCAACCGTCATGGCGGGCCGCGGCCGAAAGGCCGTGCTCGCAGCGGCGTTGGCGCTGGCGGCCTTCACCGTTGCGACCAATCTGGCCTTCCACCGGTTCTGGGAGTTGGACGGCATGATGCACCGGCTCGAGCTCAGCCTCTTCTTCAAGAACCTGGTTGTCGCCGCCGCCCTTCTGATGGTGGCGGGCGCAACCCGGCCAACACCAAGGTCTGGCTAGATCTTCAGGGGGCGGCGATCCGGCACGCTCCCCGTCCCCATTGTCCTTCCACGCACAAAAAAAGCCCGGCTCGAAAGCCGGGCTTCTTGGTCAGTCTGTCTGTCGACTTAGTTTGTGTACGTGGCCGTACCGACTTCGGACAGGGTGATCAGAACTTCCGTGCGGCGGTTCAGCTGCTCACGGACACCGTCACCGGTCTGGACGAAGGGCTCGGTCTCGCCTTTGCCTTCCGAAGAGATGATGGCGGAGTTGGCGCCCTGACGGACCAGCTCTTCCACGGCGTCGTTGGCACGACGCTCGGACAGGCGCTGGTTGTAGGCCACGGAACCGGATGTGTCGGTGTGGCCGACGACGCGGATGCTGTTGATGGCGCAGAACTGGCCAACGTCCAGGATGCGGTTGATCGAGTTACGCGTCTCGGCGGACTGGGCCACGTCGAATTCGTAGTAGATCAGTTCCTGGCGGAATTGCTCGTCACACTGCTGGACGACCGGGCAGGCTGCCAGATCGGAAACGATCGTCAGGCCATCCGGGCAGGTCAGGCGGACCGGCTCGGCCGGGCAGAGCGCCAGATCGGTGACTTCCGTCACGCCGTCCCAGCATGTGAAGGTCGGAACCGGGCAGAGTGCCAGATCGGTGACCGTCGTGAAGCCGTCGTCGCAGGTGAAGACCGGCGGCGGCGGCGGCGGCGGCGGAGGTGTCGCCTTGCCGAAGCGGTAGCGGAAACCCGTCATGATCGTGTGCGATGCCACGTCTTCGAGGCTGGTGCGCAGTTCCTGGAACTGGCCGCCATTGATCTGGCTGGCCTGGATGTAGTCGCCGCGCACGGAAACGTCGCCGACGTCCATGTAGCGGTAGTTCGTGTCCCAGGTCAGGTTGTCCGTGATGTTGTAGCCGAGGCCCGCCATCAGGTTCCAAGCGAAGGTCTTGTCATTATCGTCGACGAGGCAGGCGCGTGCGTTGTTCGCGGCGGAGGGCAGCGTGACGCAGGCCGGGTGACGGATCACTTGGCCGTTGGCCGTGAAGTCCTGTGCGGCGAGGTTCACGATGTTGTCCGCAACACCGACACCGGCACCGACATAGGGTTCCCAGTTACCGAAGTCCTGGAAGTCGTAGAAGACGTTGAACATGCCGGAGGTCGTGCGCAGCTTGGCGGAGGACAGCGGCAGGCCGCTGATCGCGCCCATGTCGTTGTACAGTTGGCTCAGCTCGAGCTCGGTGCGCCAGCCATTGCCGAAGTCGTAACCCAGACCGAGGCTCAGCGCGAGGTTGCCTTCGCCGTTGATCTCGCCAGCAAAGCCCGCGACGTTCGTGGCGCTGGGCGACAGGTCGGCATCCGTGAAGACGCCGTAACCGGCTTGACCCTTGATGTAGACGCCGCTGTCCTGTGCGGATGCGACTGTCGGCGCGGCCAGCAGGGCCGTCGCCGCTGCGGCGATGAGAAGCGTATGCTTCATGATGTTCCTCCGTGAATGGTCAAAGCCATTGGTTCGATTCAGGTTGCGAGCCCGTAATGAGCGCGAGTCCTAAAGCGCTGCTACATGAAACAGTTCCAAATTGCCAACGAGACTTTTGTCTTTCGATTAAAAAACAAGCCGATTCCGTGACAAACGTTGCAAAACTGCATCAGTTTTGTGGAAAATCCGGACGTATATCAGGGAGGTGGCTGGTACGCCCACACGGACTCGAACCGTGGACATCCTCATTAAAAGTGAGGCGCTC